>DAIPJX010000233.1:0-3847 GCA_036770065.1 Planctomycetota bacterium | reverse complement strand
GCCCGCCTTTCGGGGACTCCATAGTTTTTTTTGTTGTGTATTTGACGATGGATTCGTCTTTTTTGACTGATGTTTTGCAGGAGGAACGTTCTCATGGCAGCTAAAAAGCTGGTGTTCGCCGCCGAAGCCCGAGTTAAAATGCGCGATGGCGTGCAGAAATTGGCCCAGGCCGTCAAGGTCACTCTCGGACCGCGCGGCAGAAACGCCATTCTCGACAAATCGTGGGGCAGCCCGACCGTCACCAAAGACGGCGTCTCTGTCGCCAAGGAAATCGAGTTGATCGACAAGTACGAAAACATGGGCGCGCAAATGGTCCAGGAAGCCGCGTCCAAAACCTCCGACAAAGCCGGCGACGGCACCACCACCGCCACGGTTCTGGCCGAGGCCATTGTGGTTGAAGGCATGAAAAACGTGGTCGCCGGAGCTAACCCGATGGCGCTCAAACTCGGTATCGACAAAGCGGTCAAGGCCATGACCGCCGAAATCGAAAAAGCCGCCACTCCCATCAAAGGCAAAAAAGCCGACATCGCCGCTGTTGCCGCCATCTCGGCAAACAACGACGCCCGCATCGGCAAACTGCTCGCCGACGCGTTCGAAAAAGTCGGTTCCGACGGCGTCATCACCGTCGAAGAAGGAAAGTCCATCGAAACCACCATCGACATTGTCGAAGGCATGCAGTTCGATCGCGGCTATCTTTCCCCCCACTTCGTCACCTCGCCCGATACCATGGAATGCGTGTTCGAAAAATGCGCCATCCTTATCTACGAAAAGAAAATTTCCAACGCCCAGGACCTCGTCCCGCTTCTGGAAGAAGTCTCCAAATCCGGCACCCAGCTCCTGATCATCGCCGAAGACATCGACGGCGAAGCGCTCGCCACCCTGGTCGTCAATAAAATGCGCGGCATCATCAACGTATGCGCGGTCAAGGCGCCCGGCTTCGGCGACCGCCGCAAAGCCATGCTCGAAGACATCGCCATCATGACCGGCGGCAAAGCCATTTTCGAAGATCTCGGCATCACCCTCGACAAGGTCACGCTCAAGGATCTCGGCCGCGCCCAGAAGGTCATCGTCGACGCGGACAACACCACCATCGTCAAGGGCGGCGGTTCGGCCGCCGATTTGTCCGCCCGGATCAAGCAGATTCGCAAGGACATCGAAATCACCACCTCCGATTACGACCGCGAAAAGTTGCAGGAGCGTCTCGCGAAACTCGCCGGCGGCATTGCCCAAGTCAATGTCGGCGCTTCCACCGAATCGGAAATGAAGGAAATCAAGGCTCGTTTCGAAGACGCGCTTCACGCCACCCGCGCCGCGATTGAAGCGGGCACGGTTCCCGGCGGCGGCGTCATGCTGGTACGCGCGGCCGAGGCGCTCAAGAAGTTGAAGCTGGACGGCGAGCAGCAGGTCGGCGTTGAAATCATCAAAAAGGCCGCGACCGCCCCGATGCGCCAAATCGCCGCGAACGCCGGCGTCGACGGCGCCGTGGTTGTCCGGAAAGTTCAGGCGGCGAAGGACAACGAAGGCTACAACGCCTTGACCAACCAGTACGGCGACATGAAACAGATGGGCATTCTCGACCCGGCCAAGGTCGTCATGACGGCGCTCCGCAACGCCGCGTCGGTTGCCGGTTTGATTCTCTGCACCGAGTGCATGATTGCCGAAGCGCCCGCCAAGGAAGAGTGCGAGTGCGGCGGCGGCTGCGGCGGTTCATGCGGTTGCGGCGGCCACGGCGGCCACGGGGACATGGATTACTAGAACCGCGATTGCCAGTTAACAGTGAATAATTAACAGTTATTTTATTTATATGAGGAGAGAGTCATCATGGCGAAGAAGAGCGAGAAGTGTGATTGCGGTTGCGGCGTTGCCGCAAAGTTGCAGCCGTTGGACGACCGGGTCGTCGTGAAGCGTTTGGACGCGGAAGAAAAGACTTCCGGCGGCATCATTCTTCCCGATGCGGCGAAAGAAAAACCCCAGCGCGGCCAGATCGTCGCGGTCGGCCCGGGCAAACAGCTCGATTCCGGCAAGCGCGCCACCCCCGACGTCGTCGTCGGCGATACGGTTCTGTTCGGCAAATACTCGGGCACGGAAGTGAAGGTGGATGGGGTGGAGCTTCTTATTATGCGCGAGAATGATATCTTGGCGAAGTTGTAAATTCAATTAATAATTAACAATGAACAATGAACAATGATGATCAAATGATTTAATGAACAATGCACGGAGCCTGAACCCTGTGAAACGCAATCCAGTGGTTGACAAGAGCAAGGCATTCGCCATTCGAATCATCAAGTTGTACACGTTTTTGACGGAACGGAAAAAAGAGTTTGTCCTGTCAAAGCAACTTTTGCGCAGCGGCACAAGCATTGGAGCCAATGTTCGCGAAGGAGTATACGCGCAGAGCAAAAAAGATTTTACGGCAAAGATGTGCATTGCGCTTAAAGAGGCGGCTGAAACAGAGTACTGGCTGGAGTTGCTGCATGATTCCGGATATCTGAATAAAGGCCAGTTCGACGATATTTTCGCTGACAGTCGGGAACTGATGCGTCTGCTGACGACTATAGTGAAAACGGCGAAGTCCAAGAAAGTTGTTCATTGATAATTTGTGCATGATTGTTAATTATTAATTGTTAATTGTTCATTTATTGAGGAGTTCTATAATGCCCGCGAAACAATTGATGTACGGCCAGGATGCGCGCCAGAAGATTCTTGTCGGCGTGAACAAGCTGGTCAAGGCGGTAAAGTCCACCCTTGGACCGACCGGCCACAATGTTATTTATGAAAAAGGCTTCGGCAATCCCGGCCTGACAAAGGACGGAGTCACCGTGGCGAAAGAAATCACCCTCGACGACCCGTTCGAAAATATGGGCGCCCAACTCATCAAGGAAGTCGCCAACAAAACCGGCGACGTCTCCGGAGACGGCACCACCACCGCGTCCATTCTGGCCGAAGCCGTCTTCTCCGCCGGCATGAAAGCCGTCGCCTCCGGCGCGGACGCCGCAGCGGTCAAGCGCGGAATTGAAATGGCCGTCGACGCAGTCGTCGAAAATCTCAAAAAGATGGCCAAACCCTGCAATAAAATTCAGGACATCGCCGCCGTCGCCGCAATCTCCGCCAACAACGACTCGACCATCGGCGACATTATCGCACAAGCCATGGACAAGGTCGGAACCGACGGCGTCGTTCAGGTCGAAGAAGGAAAAACAACCGAGACCACGGTCGACATCGTCGAAGGCATGCGCTTCGACAAAGGCTACCAAAGCCCGTACTTCGTCACCAACACCAACAACATGACCTGCGAAATGAAGGACCCCTATATCCTCATTTGCGAAAAGAAAATTTCAAACCTGCGCGAATTCCTGCCCATTCTCGAGCAGGTCGCCTCCACCGGAAAACCGTTCCTCATCATCTCGGAAGAAGTGGAAACGGAATGCCTCGCGGCCCTCGTCATCAACCGCCTGCGCGGTACGCTCCAGGTATGCGCGGTCAAAGCGCCCGGCTTCGGCGATCGCCGCAAAGCCATGCTCGAAGACATCGCCATCCTCACCGGCGGACAGGCCATTACCGAAGACCTCGGACAAAAGCTGGAAAACGTCACGCTCGAACAGCTCGGCCGCGCCGCGTCCGTTTCCGTCGACAAGGACAACACCACCATTGTCGAAGGCTCGGGCAAAAAGGCCGACATCAAGTCCCGCATCGATCAGATCAAGAACCGGATCGAATCGACGACTTCCGACTATGATCGCGAAAAATTGCAGGAACGGCTGGCGAAATTGTCCGGAGGCGTCGCCGTCGTCAATGTCGGCGCGACCACCGAAGCGGAAATGAAGGAAAAGAAGGCCCGCGTCGAAGA
>DAIPJX010000232.1:0-3862 GCA_036770065.1 Planctomycetota bacterium | reverse complement strand
CGAAAGGTCGGGCGGCGGTGTGTTTTTCAAATCATATCGTTTGTAAAACATTCAACTGAGGTGTACGCGTATTCCTACATGGCGCCTTGCAGCGCTTTCGTCAGGGCGGGCGCGTTCTTGGTGATGAGCGCGAGTTCGGCTTCGTCCGGCGCCATGATGTCGACGTTGATTCCGCTCTGCGCGATTTGGTCGCGCGTCATGCCGTTGGCCATGGAAAGGCCAAGGGAAATCTTGCTGCTTATGATGGCGAAACGCTGCGGAGAAATGTTATTTTCCTGATACAACTGGAAAATAGCGTTTGGATCGGCGGCTACGCCCGAAACCTTTGGCGCCATTGTCGCAAACGCGTCAATATCCGCCTGCGTCAGCGGCGGTTCATTCGCGAACATGGTTTGCGCCTGCGCCATGGCCGCCGCCATTTCTTCCGCCTCCGTGCCCGCCATTCCGGTGCCGCAGTTCAAAATTATGCCCAATACAACCGTACCCAAAAACTTTTTCAGCATTACTCATCCTTTATCTCATATCTCAAAAAATAACGACACAATCACAGATGGGATTATTTGTCATATTGAGTGCTACGTCAAATGGAAAAACAATATTATTTATTGTATATATCATACAGAGATGATGTAAATAGGGAATCTTCGAATTTCTACAACGCGTCTACAGGGAGTTTGTTGCCGGCATACGGCAATCTCAAAAATAAAATAAAAAAAGATTTGCCATAACCTGAAAAATCGAATACAGAAAGAAGCGCACACGAAGGAAGTTGAAACGCGACGAATGCGGGTGCACGTATTTTTTTGTGAAAAATGCGGATTTTTTAAATTTATTGTTGACATGGATTCGGTCGACAGTAATATTAGTCGCTTTCCCCGATGGGGAACTGGAATCCCGCGCCACGCGGATTCTGCGCATGCTGATCGAGCTTCAATGCTTGAATACACGGCATCCAGAGTAGTGGCCGCGGTTTCAATGATGCCAGTTCTTCTTGCGCGCTGAAAAACGCAGTCCCGGGCAAACCGGGGCGTTTTTTCTTGCCGAACGGGTCGTAGTGTCTAATTTGTGAAACTTTTTGTCCGCCAGTTGCGGAAACGTGAACTTTCCGCGCGTGGTGGTTTTATGTTGTCAACCAGTCTGGACCGGTATTATCCTTGGGTGGATCAACCGTTCCAATTGGAGAGGGCGAAATCACATGAAGCTTTCAGTGTACGACAAGCAGGGGCAGTCGGTGGGTGAGGTCGATTTCGACGAATCCTGCCTGGGTAAGTTTGTTAATTACAAACTGCTGCACGCCGCTGTAGTAATGTACGAGGCCAACCTCCGCCAAGGCACGGTCAAAACCAAGAACATCCGTGAAGTGCAGGGCAAGTCCGCCAAGCCGTTCAAGCAAAAGGGTACGGGCCGCGCCCGTATGGGTCGTGTCCGCCGTTTTGGTTCCCGTGGCGGCGCAACCGCGTTCGGCCCGCGTCCGCGCGATTTTCATATGGATATGCCGCGCCAGGCCAAACGTCTCGCGCTGAAATCCGCGCTTCTCGGAAAATTCCGCGACAATGAGGTCACCGTGCTGGCCGATTTCGATGTCGCCGCGCCGAAAACAAAAGAAGTTGCCTCTGCCCTCAAAAACTGCAAAGTCGACTGCGGCAGCATGATTATCGTCAAGGCATACGACGAAAACATGCTCAAGTCGTGCCGCAATCTCCCCACGACCGACCTTTCGGTCCTTTCCGACCTTAATGCGTATTCCGTCCTCCGCCGCAAGCAGTTGGTGTTCACCAAGGCCGCTTTGGAGGCGCTTGCCGAGGAGGTGTCTAAATGAAGCGTTCTGTTCTTGCGCGTAGCCGCATTCCTCAGGCGACGATGGAGCCGTATCGGGTGATTCGTCGTCCGCATGTCTCGGAAAAAACGACCGATTTGATCCAGAACTACAACACATATGTGTTTGAAGTTGATCCCGAAGCGACCAAGACGGATGTGCGCGAAGCGATTGCCAGGATTTGGAATGTGACGGTCAAGTCCATCCGGATTGTCAATGTGCGCGGCAAGGCCCGCCGCATGGGGCGCGTCACCGGCTTCAGCCGTTCGTGGAAAAAAGCGATTGTCAAGCTGGCTGAGGGTGACGGCATTGACGTGCTGCGCTAGTTCATTTGTACTATTAACAAGAGCATATTGTTGAAAGAGGGCAGGTATGGGCATCAAGAAAATGCGGCCAATGACGCCGGGCACACGTCATATGACGATGGTGGATTTTGCCGACATCACCAAGTCCACCCCGGAAAAGAAGTTGACCAAGCGTCTGAAATCCAATGGCGGCCGTAACCATCGCGGCATTATCACGACGCGCCATCGCGGCGGCGGCGTGAAGCGTCATTACCGTATCATTGATTTCAAGCGCAATGACAAGGACGGCATCACCGCCAAGGTCGCGGCGATTGAATACGATCCGTACCGCTCCGCCAATATTGCGTTGTTGCACTATGCCGACGGCGAAAAGCGGTATATCCTGGCTCCCCTCGGCCTTAAGGTCGACAGCCATGTGATGAGCGGTCCCACGGCCGAACCGGAGGTGGGCAACTGCATTCCGCTTGAAAATATCCCGCTTGGTTTGACTGTGCACAATGTTGAGATGATTCCGGGGCAGGGCGGCAAGTTGGCCCGTTCCGCCGGCATGCATATTACCTTGCAGGCCAGGGACGGCAATCATGCCATTATCCAGATGCCCTCCGGTGAAATGCGCCGCGTCGACAAGCGTTGCCGCGCCACTATCGGCACGGTCGGCAATCTTGACCATGGCATGGTTCATATCGGCAAGGCTGGCCGCAAGCGCCATATGGGTTGGCGTCCGACGGTTCGCGGTTCCGCCATGAACCCGGTTGACCACCCGCTGGGCGGTGGCGAAGGCCGTCACGCCGGCGGTCACCAGTATTCCAGCCCGAGCGGCGTCTATGCGCGCGGCGGCAATACTCGCGACCCGAAGGCGCGCAGCAACAACATGATTATTACCCGGCGCAAGAAATAAGCGTCTCTTTCAGGTATATTGACTTGGGTTTTACAGCCCCGGAAGTTCGGAGAAAATAATGGGTCGTTCCATGAAGAAGGGTCCGCACGTCGACCTTAAAGTGCTTGCAAAAGTCATGAAGCAGAAGGAATCCGGCTCGCGCGACGCTATCAAGACCTGGGCTCGTGCGTGTACGATTGTTCCTGAATTCATCGGGCATAATTTTGCCGTTCATACCGGCAACAAATTTACCGCGATTTTCGTGACTGAAGGTATGGTCGGGCACAAGCTGGGCGAATTTGCGCTTTCCAGGAACTACCACGGGCACAACAAGTAATTGATAATGAAAGTGGTTTGCCGCATTCATTATTGATTATCAATTGTTAATTGGAGCACTACAATGGCTTATTCCGCCAAACATCGTCACGCACCCATCAAGGCGTACAAGGCTCGTCTGGTCATTGACCTGATTCGGGGCAAAACCGTCAACGATGCGTTGAACATCCTGCGCTATAAACCGCAACGCGCGGCGCGCATGATTGAGTCGGTTGTCAAGTCCGCTCAGGCGAACGCCGAGGACAGAGGTGCGGACGGCGTGTTCTATATCAGCAAATGCTGGGTTGACGAAGGCTTTATGATGAAGCGTTTCCGTCCCCGGTCGCGTGGCGGCGCTGCTCCGTATTTGCGTCGTCGCAGTCACATCTGCGTCGAAGTGGATGTGCGGGATCAATAAATTTGTGTAGTAGCGCCGTTCCGGGACAGTACCCGAAAAAGGCGATATTTGTTTTACCTGAGTGAATGGCGGGAGACTGCTGTGGGCCAGAAGGTTCATCCGATTGGGTTTCGTACCGGCGTGACGCGCGA
>DAIPJX010000231.1:0-3863 GCA_036770065.1 Planctomycetota bacterium | reverse complement strand
CCTGGCCGGATCCGGCTCGGCGCGGGCGGAGGCGATGGAGTCGCCGCGCATCTCGACCTTTTTCTGAACCAGAACAAAGTTGCCCTGGCGGACGATGCCGTCGGAGCCCACCTGGTCGGGTTCGCGCAGCCAGTCGAACAACATGCGGCCGTCGCGCACATCCAGGCCGTTTTCGCCGACTTGATCATCGGGTACGGACTGGAGGTCGTCTTCGTGGATATTGTATCGTTCTTCGACGACGTTCCGGAGCCGGGGGACCAGGCGACCGAAGTTTTCGTCGTTTTCCGAGACAACCATGCGGAACTCGAGGTTACCCTGTTTCTGGATAACGGCGAGCGCGTCCTGCGCCTGGCTCTGATCCATGCCGGGCAGCTGGACGAGAATTTTGTCCTCTCCCTGGCGGGTCACGGGAATTTCGGCGAGTCCGGAATTGTTCAAGCGCCGGCGCACCACATCGACGGCGTTGGCGAGGTCTTGATCGATTTGCGCCCGTTCCGCCGCCAGCCGGTTTTCAAACTCGGCGATTTGCTCTTCGAGTTCTTGCGCCTGCGCCCGATTGCCGGCGGACGCTTCGCTCCGGGACAGTGCGCGGACATTGTCGATTTCAGCCTGGATGCGGGAGATGCGAGCCGGGTCGAGGCGAAGGGCAAGGCGGATTTCCGTGCCGCCGCGCAGATCAAGACCCAGGTTGAACGGCAACCGTTCGGGCCAGCGGCGCGGATCGGACTGGACGTCGGCGTAGAGTCTTTGGGCATCCTCAAGCTGCGTCCGCATGGCGGGCAGGTTCGGGTCGTAGGGCGTATAGCGTTCGGCCCGGGCTATCTGGCTTTCCAGCGATACAATCCGCTTTTGGAGCGGCGTATTCATGAGTTCCAGAATGCACATGACGGTCAACGCAACAGCCACCAGCAGTTTGGAAATGGATACCTTGCTTTTCAGCATGAGAACGGCGCAGCCTACGGCCATCACCGCCAGTACAAACATTTGTGCGTAATAAAGGTTGAACATTGCCTCGAACTCCCGCTTGTCCGGACGCTAACGTATTTGTGCCGGTGAATTCCGGCGACTTGTTTTCGGTAACAGCGAACACTCTTCCCGCCCTTTTTCCCCGCGGCGTTTCGCGGGCGGCGGGTTATTTTGCCGCCGGCGTTTCCTCGATTTCCTCACCCGGCCTCGGCAACACTTTGTAGATGGCCTGGCGGTCGAAGGTCATGGTGTACTCGGCTTTCGGATCCGGCTTGATGGTGACGGTGCTGTCGGTGTAGGCGATGACGGCGCCGTGCATGCGGCCGATGGTGATGATCATGTCGCCTTTTTGCAACTGGTTTCGGCGGTCGGCTTCCTTTTTCGCCTCCGCCTTGGCGGCTCTGCGTTTTTTGTTGCCGAACAGGTACCACAGCCACAGCGCGGCGACGGCGTAGAGAAGCCAGTTGTCCCAAATGCTGGGCGCGGGCGCGGCGGCTTCCTGTCCTTCGACGGGTTGTTCCTGCATTGTTTGGGTGTTCTCGCCCACCGAGGTGGTCTGGCCTTGGGCAATGGCCGGAGCGGCGCCGGCCGCATCGGACGTGTTGGTGTCTGCCATGGTTTTTCCTTTTATGCAATCAAGGCCAACCAGACCTCCGCGATGGGCGGAGGGGGGAATGGCCGAAAAAAAATCGATATCACGCAATAAACGCGCCTTCTCCGGGAAGGCGCGCCGCAAAGGGAAAAATAATACCTGCTTCCTCCTCCCAGCGCAAGCGCCAATCGGGAAAAACGAACAAAACCCGCCTTTATGCCCAGGAACCGGGATTTTCGGCCGACACCGAAGAAATCACCCTCTGGCAATAAGCGGGGCATTTCCCTATAATGCATTCCATCCCGGCTCTTGGCCGGGATTTTATTGAAAAAGGCACGGTTCAATGGAAAACTCCATCTCCCCAGCCGCATCGGGAATCGGAATCGCCCTTGGCGGAGGAGGCAGCCGCGCGTTTGTTCATTTGGGCGTGCTGAAGCGGCTGGAAGAAGCGGGACTCGCGCCATGCGTGGTCACCGGTTCCAGCATGGGCGCCGTGCTTGGCGCGTTGTACGCGAGCGATCCGCATCTTGCGCGGACATTGCCGCATATTCTCGGTTATTTCCGCAAATCATCCATGTTCGGCGGCCTGGCGCGACAAAGCAAGGGCGATGGCCTGCATTCCCGTCCCGGCGCGTTCGGCGCATTGCTCCGGTCGTTTGCCGCCTGGTCGGTTGCGTCGGTCATATCGTTTCGCAAGGGGTTGCGGCGGGTGCATCCGGTGTACAAGGCGGTTGATCATTTTTTCGGGAAAAACGATCGCGCGATCGAAACATTGCCGATGCCGTTCGGTTGCAACGCATTGAACCTGACGAACGGGGCGGTGGAAAATTTCACGGCCGGCCCGATTGCCCCGGCGCTCAAGGCCGGCGTCGCGATTGGCCTGGTGTTCGCTCCGCACGAACACAACGGCGGCCAGTATGCCGACGCCGCGCCGGTGTGCGCGGTGCCGGTGGCGCTGTGCCGGGAGCTTGGGGCGGGGAAGGTGCTGGCGGTGGATATTTGCGCGCCGCTCCAGCGGCCGCTTGAGAGTTCCAGCGGTTTCGATGTGGTGCGCCGGATTCTGTCGGTTCAGAGCGAACTGTTGAACGAGAGGGAAATCGCCGGAGCGGATGTTGTTTTGCGGATCGAAGCGTCGGATGTGTTTTGGGGCGATTTCAGCCGTATTGACGAATTGGTCGAACGCGGCTACCATGCGGCGGAAACGATTCTCGAACAAATTCGGACTGCATAACGGAGGCGGGTATGGCCTATGTCGGCCGCGGCGGCGAAAAAATGGCGTGGGCGCTCGAGTGGTCGGGGCTCAATCCGGACGGCTGGGTGTGTTGCGATTTGGGTTCGCACATAGGAGGCTTTGTCGATGCGCTGCTCAAGGCCGGCGCGCGAAAGGTCTACGCGGTCGACACCTGTTACGGCACGTTCGACTGGGGGCTTCGGAACGACAGCCGGGTGGCGTTGCACGAACGCACCAATGCCCTGCACGTCGAGATTCCCGAAAAAGTCGATTTGGTCACCTGCGACGTCGGCTGGACGAAACAGGCGAAAGTACTGCCGCACGCGCTCTCGCTTCTGCGGCCGGGCGGCTATGTCCTGAGCCTCCTGAAACCGCAGTACGAAGCGGAAAAAAACGAAATGGCGAAGGGCAAGGGCCGCGTCCTCGACTCCGCCCTCGACCGGATAACCCGTGCCGTGCGCGAAACGGCGGATTCGTTCGGCTTCCCGGTCGAAGGCCCCGCCCTCACCCCTTTTCTCGGCGGCAAGGGCAAAAATCCCGAGTACTTCTTCCGCATCGGCCCGACAGGATAAACGATGGACGGCGGCATCACCCCATTTCTCATTGTCTGTCCGCTGGTGTTTCTCGGCGGGTTTCTGGACGCGATCGCGGGCGGGGGCGGCCTCGTCACGCTTCCGGCCTATCTTTTGGCCGGCGTGCCGATACATAACGCGCTGGCGACGAACAAACTGTCTTCCATCGTCGGTACGCTGACTTCGACCATACGTTTTTGGAAAAACAACTGCATCGACGCGCCGCTTGTTCTGCCGTCGGTGGCGACGGCTCTGGCCGGAGCGATGTTCGGGTCGCGGCTGGCGCTCATGGTGGGCGGGGAATACCTGAGCCGTTTGCTGATATTCGTTCTCCCCGCCGCCGCGCTTGTGGTGCTGCGGCAAAAACATTTTGGAACGGCGCCGGCGCCGATTTCGCGCGGAAAGGCAGGTTGCGTCGCCGCCGCCGTCTCGCTGGCCGTCGGCGTGTACGACGGATTTTACGGGCCGGGGGCGGGAACGTTTTTCTTGCTTTTGTATATTT
>DAIPJX010000230.1:0-3871 GCA_036770065.1 Planctomycetota bacterium | reverse complement strand
AATAATGAATAATTAATAATGAACAATGAATTAAACCAATGAACCGCAATTAATAATGCAAGCCTGTGCTGCTGTTTTCATTGATTCATTATTAATTATTCATTAGCAGTTCTGTTCTGCTGCTGCGCGGACAAATGAAGTAAACAACGGATGCGGATCAACCGGACGGCTCTTGAACTCGGGATGGAACAAAACAGCGACATACCACGGATGATCCTTGAGCTCGAACGCCTCGACCAACTGCGAATCGGGGTTGAAGCCGGAAACAACCATGCCGCTCTCCGTCAGGCGCCGAACCATGGCGGGATTTATCTCGTACTCGTTTCGGTGACGCTCGCGGACAAACTCGGCGTCGCCATACGCCTTGCGAAGCATCGTGCCGCGGCACAACGCGCACGCATACAAGCCCTTCCTGGATCCGGTACGCTCGCGGGTAGGCGCATACTCGGCATCCAAACGAACAACCACCGCATCGCCCAACGGCAAATCCGCCCCGGGTTCAATCAAACCCGCATGAATCGCCTGCTCAAAACCGGCAACGTTCCTGGCATATTCCATCGCCGCCAGCTCCATGCCGAAACCAATCCCGAAAAACGGAACCCCGTTCTCGCGCGCCCAACGAATCGCAAGCATCGCCCCGCCCGATGCAATCTTCGCCGCCGCGTCCGGAATAACCACGCCGCCAACGCCCGACAACAATTCGTCCACGTTCTCCGGCGTGATGCGGGTGCAGTCAACCGCGCGGCGCACAACCTTGACCCGATTCGCCACGCCTCCGTGAAACAACGCCTCATTCACCGATTTGTAACTGTCGACCAACGCATGATGAGCGCCGACCATCGCAATCTCGACCGTCTTCTCCGGATTCCCCGCCGCCGCAAGCATCGCCTTCCAGTCCGACAAGTCCGGCTCGCCCGTCGAAAACCCGAAACGCTCGCAAATCAACCGATCCGCATTCTGTTCATGCAGAATAATCGGCACCTCGTACACCGTCACGTCGACATTGCGTTCGTCCAGCACGCATTCGCGCCGGACATTGCAGAACATGGCGATCTTTTCCTTCACCGAATCGGAAATGGATTCCTCCGACCGGCAAATAATCAAATCCGGCTGAATCCCGTATTCGCGCAACTTCTGCACCGAATGCTGGGTCGGCTTCGTCTTGATCTCCTTCGACGCGCGAAGAAACGGAATCAAAGTGAGATGCGCGAACAAAACGTCCGAATCCGCGCGCTCAAGCGAAAACTGACGGAACGCCTCGATAAACGGCAACCCCTCGATATCGCCGACCGTACCGCCCAACTCGACCATCACGACATCGACCTCCGGACCCTCAAGCCGGGTAAACGCCTCCTTGATCGCGTCCGTAATGTGCGGCACAACCTGAACCGTGCCGCCGCCGTACCCGCCCCGCCGCTCGCGGGTAATGACCGACTGGTAAATGCGGCCCGTCGTAATGTTGGAACGACGCGTCAGCTTGACCCCGGCGAACCGCTCGTAATGCCCGAGATCGAGATCCCCCTCCGCGCCGTCGTCGGTAATGTACACCTCGCCGTGCTGCAACGGATCCATCGATCCCGGATCGATATTGATGTACGGATCAAGCTTGATCATGGCGATGTTCAAACCGCGCCGGCGCAACAACAAACCCAGCGACGCCGAAGCCAAACCCTTGCCAAGCGATGATACCACGCCGCCGGTGACAAAAATGAATTTGCTCATGGTGACAAAAACCGCCCTTCTATCAGTCTTTCCAGGTGACGCTCATCGAACGCAAACGCGCTATCACCTCAGGCATCGCCTTGATGACCAAATCCGCGTCCGCGCGGGTATTCTCGTGACTCATGGAAACGCGGATGGACCCGTGCGCGCGCTCCACCGGAATCCCGCACGCCAACAGCACATGCGAAGGATCCAAGCTGCCGCTGGTACAGGCCGATCCCGACGACACCTCCAGGCCGTACATGTCGAGATACCCGAGTATCGCCTCGCCCTCCGCTCCCTCGACGCACACCGAAAGCAAATTCGGAATGCGATCCGCCGGATCGCCGTTCCGGTAAATTTTCGGAATGGCCGCCGACAACCCCTTCCATATGTATTCGACCAACTCGAACTGGCGCGCGCCGTCGGCGATATACCCGGAGCAAAGCTCCGCCGCCTTCCCCATCCCAACCGCGCCCGGCACGTTGGACGTGCCCGCCCGCCGGCCGCTCTCCTGACCGCCGCCGTGAACAAACGGCGCCAAACGCGCGCCCTTCTTCAAGTACAACGCGCCAATGCCCTTCGGACCGTGGAACTTGTGCGCGGAAAGACTCAACGCGTCAACCCCGAGCGCCTTGACGTCGACGGGAATCTTCCCGACCGACTGGGTCGCGTCCGTGTGGAAAATCGCGCCGCCCGCCTTCGCAATCGCCGCCAACTCGGCAATCGGCTGAATCGTGCCTATCTCATTGTTCGAATGCATAATCGTCACAAGGCCGGTGTCGTCGCGCATGGCCTTTTTCAAATCCGCCGGATCAACCCGGCCATACGCGTCCACCGGAAGAATGGTGTGGTCGCCGAATCCGTTCTTCTTCAGCCATTCGAGCGGCTCGAGAATGGCGTGGTGCTCTATCGCGGTCGTTATTATGTGCTTGCGCTTGCCGCTCAACGCTATCGACTGAAGAACCCAGTTGTTCGACTCGGTCGCGCCCGCGGTCAAGTAAATCTCTTCCGCGTTCGCGTTCAGAAGTTTGGCTATCTGCCCGCGAGCTGCGTCCAGCGCGGCAAGAGACTCGCGCCCAAGCGTATAATATTGACTCGCCGCATTGCCGTATTTCTCCGTAAAATAAGGAAGCATCGCCTCCAAAACAGCCGGATCAACCCGGGTCGTGGCCGCGTTATCGAGATACACAAGTTTTTCATTCGACATGACGCTCTCCTTTCACTCTATGATAAAAGCGGAAGCAACTCACCTTGACGTTTTCTCCCGCGACCAGTACATTATCACATAACCCGCTTTGTTCGGCAAGGCGGACGAAATAAATTTCCCTAAAAATACTGTCCAAACGCCAAGGCAAACAACCATGTACAACCATATAAAAGGCATTGTGACCGCAAAATCGCCCTCGCGAATCGTCGTCGAAACGGCCGGAATAGGCTACGAACTGACCATCCCTGTCTCCGCCTTTCGGAAAATGCCCGATATCGGCAAGGAAGCGCTTGTCCTGGTTCATCTTGTCGTGCGGGAAGACGAAATGAAACTCATCGGATTCTCCTCCGACGACGAACGAGACCTGTTCAGGCGCTTGATCGGACTCTCGGGAGTGGGGCCATCCATGGCGCTCCAGATTCTGTCCGGCATGAGCCCGCAGGAATTCGTCCTCGCCGTCGAACGCCAGGACGCGGACGCGCTGAAACGCATCAAGGGCGTCGGCGAAAAAACCGCCAAACGAATCATTATCGAACTCAAAGGCGCAAAAACGCTCCTCCCGCCCGAAACCGGAAAAATGTCCGAAGGCTCCGCCGGAGAAGCGGTCGCCGCGCTCATGGCCCTCGGACTTTCGCAAAACGAAGCGGGAGCGCGCGTGGAAAAAGTTCTGGCGAAAAACCCCGACCTGGCCATCGAAGACCTGATCAAGGCGGCTCTCAGATGAAAAACGTCCTGGTTGTCGGCGGCGGACCGGCGGGACTCTCCGCCGCGATTCATGCCGCGCAAGCGGGCGCGTCCGTCACGCTGGCTGAACGAAACGGACGCACCGGCGCAAAACTCCTCGCAACCGGCGGAGGACACGCGAATATTTCAAACGTCCGGCCGCCGGAAGAATGGCCCGCCCTTTTCGGAAAACACGGGCGGTTCATCGTGCCGGCCATGCGGCATATGCCGCTCTCG
>DAIPJX010000229.1:1575-3877 GCA_036770065.1 Planctomycetota bacterium | reverse complement strand
ACCGGCTGAACCGGCGCGGCGACTTCGCCCGCAATCGGACGGTTGTCATTGCTCCCGGTTGTTCGCGGTTCGGGCCGGGCCTCGCGGCTGTTTTCCCGCGGGGTACGCGGCGACGTTCTCACCGGCGTCGGCATGGGAAGCGGCGTCGGCGGCACATAGTCAGTTGCGGCGAATTCCTCGATATTGGCAATCGGCACATTCGGCATGCCGGGAGGACCGTCGGCGATGCAGGTGGGGCCGAGAACGCCCATGGCGAGCTGGAGATTGACGCGGGACTTGGTATGCTGATTCAGCGCGCTGTAATATTGTCCCATCACCTCGGTCAGCGCTTTTCGCGCGTCGGTCACGTCGACCTCGGTGCGGACGCCCGCCTGATAACCGACTTCAACCAGGCGAAGCGCCTCGCGGGCGGCGTCCTGGTTGATGACGAGCGCCTTGACCTGTTCCTCGGCGTTCGCGAGATTGTTCATTTGCAGGCGGATTTCCTGAAGCATGATTTCCTGGCGGTCCAGCACTTCGATATGCTGCTGTCTGGCGCGGGCCTTGGCGGCTTCCAGATTGCCCACATTATCAATGCCGAAATAGTATGACGCGGACAGGCCCGCCTCCCATGGCGTCCGGCCAAACCTGTCGGATCTGAATCCTCCGTTCCAGCCATCGCGCCAACCGGTGGAAAACGAACCGGCGACAACCGGCCAAAACGCGCTTCGCGCGATGCGGATAGCCTCTTCCGCCACGCGGGCGTCGATATCGGCAATGCGGATATCGGCGCGATTGCCCGACGCCAATTCAACCGCGCGCTCGAACACCGGGCGCATGGGCAGGAATTCCAGCTTGTCGGAAAACGTTATCTGGCTGTCCTGGGACACGCCCAGCAATTTGAGCAAATTGACGCGGTGGGTATCGATGCTGTTGCGGGCGGAAATCATCTGCGCCTGATAGTTCGCGACATCGACCTGCGCACGCAGGACATCGTAATCCGTGGCCGTCTCCTGACGGCGTTTTTCCGACGTCATCCTGTATTGCGCCTCCGCCGAAACCAGCGCTTCGCGCTGCACTTCAACCATGTGCTGGGCAAGCAAAACGTCGTAATATTCTCCCGCAATGCCGGCGATAAGATTCTGCACCATATCGCGAATGCGTTCGTCCGTGAGCGCGGTCAACAGACGGGAGGTGCGAAGCGTCGCGGGAATGCGTTCGCCCTCGAAAATAGGCTGATTCACCGTAATCCCGGCGGAATAACTGTCGATATCGTTGTTGCCCCGGCCATTTTCGATCCTGGCCGCCGAGCCGCGCATGGAAATACTGGGAAGGATGACATTATAATCGGCGATGCGCTCGCCCCGGGTGACCTGGCGTTCGGTAATGGTGATTTGCAGTTGTTTGTTGTATTGCAACGCCAGCCGAACCGAATCGTCGATGGAAAGCGGGCCGTCGACTCTGGCTTCGGTGGTTTTGCCGCTGTCGCGCATGCGTTTCCATTCAAGATAGGCTTCGCGGCGAGTACCCGCCAACTCGGCTTGAATGTCGTTGTCGGAAGGAATGCACCCCGCGCCGCAACCCAAGAGCATCACAACCGCAAAGGCAAAAGACACTGTTTTTGTTGCCATACTGTAATCCTCAAGACAAACCGGAGAGCGCTCCTATGGTCCATATTCATCCGTTCGGACAACCCGAATCGTACAAGAACCCCCAACCCCAACCGCACGCTCTCCCTGCAATAAAGCAAAATTTTAGAGCATTTCCCACAATCCGTCAATCAACCTTTTATAAAATCAATTAATTCCGTATCGAATGATGCGGATGGCAAATTGACAAAAAACAATCGTTCACTCTAATTGGAGTCTCCATGGAAGGTCCATGAAGAACAGCGTAAAAACGCACCGCAAGGAAGGTACCCAAACGTGTCGGACGATTGCATTCATATTACCGGAGCGAAAGAGCACAACCTCAAGAACGTTTCGACCTCCATCCCGCGAAACACCCTCACCGTCCTCACCGGCTTGTCCGGTTCGGGAAAATCCAGCCTGGCGTTCGACACCATTTACGTCGAAGGACAGCGGCGCTACGTGGAAAGCCTGTCCGCCTACGCCCGGCAGTTTCTGGAAATGACCGGCAAACCGGATGTCGAATCCATCTCCGGCCTGCCGCCGACCATCGCAATCGAACAACGGAAAAGCCATGCCAACCCGCGCTCCACCGTTGCGACCACCACCGAAATCTACGACTACCTGCGCCTATTGTACGCGCGCGCCGGCATTCCGCACTGCTGGATTTGCGGCAAGCCGATAACCCGGCAAAC
>DAIPJX010000229.1:0-1475 GCA_036770065.1 Planctomycetota bacterium | reverse complement strand
ACTGGCACGACGTCACCTATTCGGAAAACTACGGCTGCGTGGACTGCAACGTTTCGTTCCAGGAGTTGGAACCGCGCATGTTTTCCTTCAACTCGCCCTTCGGCGCCTGCCCGACCTGCGACGGCCTCGGCACCAGGCTCGATTTGGACCCGGACCTGATCGTCCCCGACCCGACCTTGTCGCTCAAGGACGGCGCGCTCGACATCACCCGCAAGGGAACCATGTTCCTCGCCATGCAATACCAGGGCGTTATCGACGACTTCGGCCGCATGTACAAAGCCGACGTACGACAACCGTTCAACAAGCTGACGAAAAAACACCAAAACATTTTCCTGTTCGGCGATCCGGATTCGCGCAAACCCAAGGCAATGGAAAACGGACCGGTCGACGGCCCCGGCTTCGACGGCGTCATTCCAATGCTGGAAGCGCAGTTCCGCCGGACCGACTCCGACTTCATCAAGCAGAAGATTCACGCTTATATGGCCGAAAGCGTCTGCCCCGACTGCAACGGCGCGCGGCTCAAGCCGGAAGCGCTTGCCGTCACCGTCGGCGGACTGCCCGTCAATAAACTGACGGCCATGTCCACGAAAAAGGCCATCGACTTCATCACCGCCCTCCGCCTCGACAAGGAAGGCGAAGCAATCGCCGCGCCGATCCGGAATGAAGTGCTGAAACGCTTGCACTTCATGGCCGACGTCGGCCTCGACTACCTTACCCTCGATCGCATGACCGGAACCCTGTCCGGCGGCGAACACCAACGCATCCGCCTCGCGTCGCAAGTCGGTTCCGGCCTGGTCGGCGTATGCTACGTGCTGGACGAACCGACCATCGGCCTGCACCAGCGCGACAACGACAAGCTGCTCGCGACCCTGATCAAAATGCGCGATCTCGGCAACACGGTTCTGGTGGTTGAACACGACGAGGACGTTATCCGGGCCGCCGACCATTTGCTTGATCTCGGCCCCGGCGCGGGACGGCACGGCGGCGAAATCGTCGCGCAAGGTACCGTCGCCCAAGTGACGGCAAATCCCAACAGTCCGACCGGCGCATACCTCTCGGGCCGCGAATGCATTCCCGTTCCCGAAACCAGACGGTCGGCCGACATCAAAAACAGGGCGATTCACCTGACCGGCGCATCGGGCAACAACCTGAAAAACGTCAACGCCGATTTTCCCCTCGGCTGTTTCACCTGCGTGACCGGCGTGTCCGGTTCCGGCAAATCGACGCTGGTCACCCAAACGCTGTGCCGCGCGCTTCTGCGGCACATCAATCATTCGAAAGTCAGGCCGGGGCCATACCAGAAACTCGCCGGCCTGTCCGGCCTGGACAAGCTTGTCGAAATCGATCAGTCGCCCATCGGCAAAACGCCGCGCTCAAATCCCGCGACCTATACCGGAATTTTCGACGATATCCGGAAACTGTTCGCCCAAACCGCGGAAGCGAAAATGCGCGGCTATATGCCGGGGCGCTTCAGC
>DAIPJX010000030.1:0-14554 GCA_036770065.1 Planctomycetota bacterium | reverse complement strand
CCCGGTTCTGGGTCGTCCGGATCGCGAAGGATGTCACACAAAAAGAATATGGGGGACGCCGTATACGCGTCCCCCATACCGTGTACATGTATCTGTGTTGTATTTCCCGGACGACTACTTTTTGCTGCCGACCCGTTCATCCCAAATACGGAACGCATCGACCAGCTCTTTGGCGTTCAACGGAACCGCGATCGGGAAGTTCTCGGCGATTGTTTCGTATTCCGGACGGCCGAATTCAGCCATGCAGTCCTGGCTGGACTGGGGAGCCATGGACAGCGGAACGTCAATGACCGGACCCGGATAGAAATAGCCAAGATCCCAAGTCAAAGCCTGCTGTTCCGGCTGAACCATATAATTGACAATGTCGAGAACAACGGCAAGACGTTCAGGCGACAGATTTTTCGGAACCATCATGAACTGACAGTCGCTGACAAACGTCATGTCCTTGAAGAACACAATAGCCGTTTCTTTCGGCACAATGCCCAAAGCGCGAGGGTTGATGTCCCAACCCGTCGTCGTAATGGTCATGTCCCGGGAGCCTTCGCCCAACTCTTTCATCAAAGCGCCGGTGCCGGTGGGATAGTACTCGACATACTGGCCGAGCTCCTCAAGATATGCCCAGGTCTTTTCCCAACCATTGGTGGGATCTTTCGGATCCTTGTCGCCGAGCATATACGGAAGGCCCATAATGAAGGCGCGGGCCGGACCGGAGTTGGCGGGACGGGCATAAATGAAACGATTCGGATTGGCCTTGCACCACTCGAGAAGTTCTGCCGGCGTGGTGGGCGGATTCGGCACTTTTGTCGGATTGAACATGGGGTACGGACCATTGACCATGTAACCGACCTGCATGCCGTAGCCTTGCGTCAGGGCCTGCGTGTCTTTCGCGGGCGGAACCAGCTTTTCAAGAATGCCCGGAATCACATCCTGATGCGCGGGGAACAGTTGTTCCCAAAGACCAAGTTCGATGCCGGCCGCCATAATGTCGAGCCCGCCGACGACAAGGTCGATGTCGGAACGGTTGGCGCGCTGCATGGCGAGCAGTTTGCCCGGAAGTTCCGGCGCGGGGGCTTGCGTAATCGCGAAGCGCGACACATACGCGGGATTGTCCGCCGCATAGCGTTCAAACCCTTCCTTCGTGAAAGCCATGGCGCCGCCGACGTCGACCAGATTGATTGTGATCGGCCTGGACGGTTTGGCGGCTTCCTGGCCGGCCTGGGCTTGCATACCCGCGAACGCGACGGCAAACACCGCCAGCGCGGCAATGGCCCATACTCTTGTTTTTTGCATACGAATCTCCTCTCATAAGAAGTTCCTGCAAGACAATATTGCCGGAATCATCCGGCGCCCACCCTTACGTTTCATTATTCTATTGCGGTTGTTCCTTGACCCGGCTCACCAACTGCGTCGGGTTGACGAATTGCAGTGCGATAAGCAGCCACACGCCGGTAATGACCATATAGATCATCGCCATTGCGTCGATGGATTGTTGCGCGCGCACGCCGGCGGCGAACACGGAGTAATAAAGGGCGACGACAAGCGTTTGCGTATCGGCTCCGGCGGTCAGAAAAGTCAGTTCGAACATGGCGATGGTTCGCACAAGGACCAGGAGCGACGACGCGAGAATGCCAGGCCCCAAGAGCGGTATCAAGACATTCCAGAAGATCCTGAATGTATTCGCGCCGAAAACCCGGGCGGCGTTTTCGAGGTTTTCATCGATCTGCTCGATGAACGGCGTCATAACCAGGATAACGAACGGCAACGCGGGGACGAGGTTGGCGAGGATGACGCCCAGGAGCGTTCCTCCCACGTCGAACCGGTACATGACCGTCGCCATTGGAATGCCGTAGGTAACCGGGGGGATCATCATCGGCAAAAGGAAGAGCAGCATCAGCAGACGTTTGCCGGCAAAATTTTTCCGCGCCATGACATACGCGGCGGGCACGCCCAGAAGGATCGACAATCCGACGACCGCCGCCACCACTTCCGTCGTTACCCAAAGGATATGCGCGAGTTGAAATTCATTCCACGCCGCCGCGTACCATTTGAAAGTGAATCCTTCGGGAAGGAGTCCCGTGAACCAACGACTGCCGAATGAATTGACGGCGACCGCCAAAATGATCAGCAGAACGTTCAGCACAAAGAAAAACATCATACCCCAGATAAAAGCGTTCCAGGCCCGGGTGGGGAACCTCTGCTTGATTTTCATCCTTTTCCTCCAGTCACCGGACCGCGATACAGGAATCCCCGCGCCCATAACACAATCGCTACGATAATCAATTGCACAAGCCCCATGATCATGGCGACCGCCGACGCGAGCGGAAAGTTATAGCGTTCGAACGCTTCTTCATACGCGGCGATGGAAATGACTCTTGTCGGCCCGGCCGGAGAACCAAGCAGGACGGCGGACGGATAGACGGAAAAAGCCTGGACAAACGCGAGGCAAAACGCCATGGCCAGTCCCGGAGTCAGGAGCGGCAGATAAATTCGCCGGAACTGTTCCCACGGCGACGCGCCCAGTGTTGCGGCGGCGCGGGGCAGCGCGGGGTCGATGCCGGTAATATAGGAAAGAACGAGAAGGAAGACGAACGGGAAGCCGGATATGACAAGCGAGATGATGACGCTGGCGAAGTTATGGGTCAACCGCAGGTCCATGCCTGGCGCAAACAGCCGCATCGCCTGGATAAACCAGCCTTTGGGTCCGAAGTAGGTCAGCATGCCTTCGGCGATGAGAACGGTGCCGAGGCAGATGGGGATGACGAGGATGGTTGTGATGATTCTTTGGTAGCGCGATTTTTTCCGCATGGCGAAAGCGATGGGCAGCGCAAGGCCGACGTTGAAAATAGTCGCGGGGAGGGCGAGTTTCAGCGTTGTCGAAATCGTTCCGTACAAATCCCTGCGCTTGAAAAACTCGATATAGTTCGCGAACGCTCCGCCTTCATGCGGTTCAAACGACAGGACAAGCCCGTACAGAAACGGATAGATGAACACCATAAGCAGAAACATCGTGGCCGGCACCAGCAACACCAGCGACCGATCGAAGCCGAGCGTATTTTTCTTCATATCCATCGTCTTCCCCTTATTCCGCAGGATACACGAGGATGCGGGAGGCCGGCACGCTGACGCGGACTTTTTCGCCTTCCTTGAGCGGCGTGGAAGTTCGCAGGTGCAATACGTCTCCGGCGTCGGTCAGGAGATCCGCCTGCGAAGTGTGCCCGCAGTATTCCACATTGTTGACCCTCGCCATGATTGCGTTCGGCCTGTCGTCTCCGCCGACTTCGAAATCTTCCGGCCTGATGGCGACGACGGCTTTTTTCCCCGGTATGGTTTGCATGGCGATTCCGGTCAACGCGAGTCCGCGTCCGGAGAGAAGGGCCTGTTTGTCCGATATTTTGTCGACATCCAGTTCGATTGTGGTCCGGTAGCCCATGAATCGGGCGACGCCTATTGTCGCCGGCGCGCCGTAGACTTCCTGCGGCGAGGCAATTTGCCGCGGTATGCCTTCCGACATGACGACGATGCGATCGGCCAGTGACAGCGCTTCATCCTGGTCGTGGGTAACGTAGATGGTTGCGCGTCCAAGTTCGTGGTGGATGCGTCGGATTTCCGATCGCATTTCCAGCCGCAATTTTGCGTCGAGATTGGACAGCGGTTCGTCCATCAGGATCAACGGCGGCTCGATGACGATGGCGCGCGCGATTGCGACGCGTTGCTGTTGTCCGCCGGACAATTGTCCGGGCAGTTTTGTTTCCTGTCCGGTGAGTTGAACCAGTTCCAGTGCGCGTTTGGCCCGTTCATCCGCTTCCTTTTTCGGCACTTTTCGCATGGCGAGACCAAAGCCGACGTTATCCATTACGGTAAGGTGCGGGAAAAGCGCATAGTTCTGGAAGACCATGCCGAATCCGCGTTTTTCCGGCGGCAATGTATCGATGCGGACATCGTCCAGGCGAATTTGCCCGTCGGAGAGGGGAAAAAGTCCGGCGACGCAATTGAGCGCGGTGGATTTTCCACAGCCGGAAGGGCCGAGAAAGGTGATGAATTCACCCTTTTCGATATCAACGCTCAATCCGTCAAGAGCGGCGAATTCCTTTCCGGCATTATAAAAACGCCGGGTTATCCTGTCCAGATGCAGCGTTTTGAAGTCGTCCACTGTGATTTTCCTTTTAGGCTGGCATGTGGGCGAAAGCCCTACCGACGAAAATCTCCCCAAACGTGTATGACAAACTCATTGTTGTTGACTACGGATATGCGTAATAAGGCAAGATCGGAAACTTCAGGAGCAGGGAAACATACGACCAGCGACCAGTCTGTACGCTGACGCACGGCAAAATTCGGCGGCGCAATTTTCCTACTCTCGATCAAGCGCGGAGCTATTAGGATCTGGCTTTCCGAACATCAAGCCATGACTGACATAGTCGTGATGAAATATACTTGATAGGGTACATATACGCGGCGAACGAAAAAGAAACGAGTGTATCCAGGCACCTCCGTCGTTGCCACCATGCTAGTGAAATCACGGTGCATGTCAATACTATTTTCCCCGCGCGGTACTCGCGCGGGGAAAATATGGAAGATATCGAGAATGGCAGCACCCGGTGCGAGGCCGACCGTTAGTCGTTGACCCGTTCGACAAAATCACCGGTCCGGGTGTCGATTTTTATTTTATCGCCGACTTTCATGAACAGCGGAACCTTGACATTGAATCCGGTGGAGACCTTGGCGTTCTTGAAAATATTGGTCCGCGAGTCTCCCTTGACGCCGGGTTCGGCTTCGATAATCTCCAGCACGACCGAGGTCGGCAATTCAATGGAGACGATTTTGCCTTCGATAAGCGTTCCCTTGATCACCGAGTTTTCCGGCAGGTAATTGATGTCGTTGCCGACCACATCGGAGGGAACGGGAATCTGTTCGTAATTTTCCGTGTCCATAAAAACATATGCGTCCGCTTCCGGATACAGATATTCAAACGGACGCGTTTCGACATAGACTTCGTCAATCTGATCGTTTGAGCGAAAGCGTTTTTGCGTTTTGTTGCCCGAACGGAGCGAGCGCATTTCCGTTTGCACCATGGCGCGCCAGTTGCCGGGCGTGACGTGCTCGCGATCGAGAACAATGAACAATTCGCCGTCCATGCGAATGACCATGCCTTTACGGATATCGGTTGCGTTAATCATGCGAAGTTTTTTCCTTGCTATACTATATTACGGCTTGGCGAGCATTTTGCCGCTGGCCTGGATATAATTCATCACCTTGTACAAAAGGCGCGCGGTGGCGAATTCGCTCTGAAGCGATCCATCGGTCGGGCACAATTCCGTCACGTCGATAGCGGCGATGCGGCGACGCGACGCCACTTTTTTCAGGAGGCGCAGCAATTGCCACCATCCAAGCCCGCCCGGTTCGGCGGCGCCGACAGCGGGAATAATGGACGGATCGAGACCGCTCAGGTCAATGGAAAGGTACACGGGCGAACGGAGTTCGTCGATGACGGAATCCTGCCAGCCTTCGTCGGCACCCCTGTCGATGTCGGCCATGAAGAATGTTTCGACCGGAACCGTGGTGTCCATGATGCGTTCGAACGCGTCGCGGGAGAGCGACCGCACGCCAACCTGGCAGACGGACGGCGCATTTTTCAACTCGAGCACGCGGCGCATGACGGTATGATGCGTTTCTTCGTCGTCGTCCGCGTCGTCCAGATCAGCATTGGAGTCAATATGGAGGACGGAGAGTTCGGGCGAGCGCGCCAAAAGCGTTTCAATACCCCACAGAGAGACGGTACCGTCGCCGCCGAGAATAATCGGAACGGCGGTCGCGTCCAGCGCGTTGTTGACCTGTTCCTTGACCCAAGGTTCAAGCTGAAAGATTTCACCCGGAGCGGCTTCGGGCGCCAGCGTATGAATGCCGACCATATCGACGAGCGACAGTCCGGTTTCTTCATCATAATCTTCAATCAGGCTGGATGCGTCCATAATTTTCCGGGGAGCGGCCGCTTGACCCCGTATGTATATTGCTGTCGCATCGTGCGGGGCAGGAATAAGGGAAAAATAAGCTTCCGCCAGATCGGCGCTTTCATAACCTAAAAAATGTGCCTCGGCATCTGCCATGACCAACTCCTCTCAACGGGAAAATCTAAACGTAATACATTGCTCAACAAAAGGTTACAGGCACAGCATTGTGCGCCATAAAAAAAACAAACAAACATACCCTGGCGTGGCCGCTTTCCGCCATGCCGTTATCGAAGTGGATTTATCTTACTTGATAGCCTTATATGGCGCAAGGATAATCCGAAAAAAAAGCCCTTCGAAACCGAGGTGGCGGTGAGACGGGAAATGGTGCTTTTATCTGATTTTTGCCCGGAATTTTCATTCGGAACCATGATGCGTTATTTGCTTTGGCCAAAACGTGAAACCGGGAATCGCACGGCAAAATCTTTTGTTCGTTGCCTCGCTTTGACCTGTGCGCTACGATGGACCGTCAATAAGAACAGGCGCAGGAAAAAACCACATTTGATAAAAGGGTGATCAGTTATGGCGAATGAAGAGGAAAGGCGCGACTATCGCGCCGAGGTCAAGGCAGGCCCTCCCAGCCGGAAATACCGGATAATTGCCAAAGTCATGCTCTTGGGAACGGTGCTTCTGGTATTGGCGGCGGTACTGGCATTGGCGGGGTTCTATATATGGTACGGTTGCCGCATCGAACCGGAAGCCGGGCAAATCGCCATTCTCATCCGCAAGACCGGCGACAACCTGAAACCCGACGAAATCATTTCCACCCGGGAAGGACAAAAAGGCATCGTCCTTGAGCCTCTTCCCGAGGGGCGGTATTTTTACAATCCGTATTATTATGATTGGCGCTTCGCGCAAATCACCGAAATCCCGGCCGGCCGGCTCGGCGTCGTCACCCGACTCCATGGCGAGAATCTGCCGAACGGCGAGATTATCGCGCCCGAGGGTTACAAGGGCATTGCGGCCGAGGTTCTCCGTCCCGGCAAATACCGCATCAATCCGTATGCGGAGCGCGTCCAACTTTCCGATCCCATCACAATCCGTCCCGGCCATGTCGGGGTCGTCACCAATCTTTCCGGCCAGGATCCGCTCCACGGCGACATTCCCGCCGACATGAAGAACACCTTCGTCGTCGACGACGGCATCAAAGGCGTGCAGAAGCACATTCTCGGTCCCGGTACATACTATCTCAATCCTTACATCAATACCGTCGCCGAAGTGAATCTGCAAAGCCAGCGCTTCGCCCTGCAGGCGGACGACGCCATCAGTTTTCTGACGCAGGACGGGTTTACCGTCGTGGTCGAGGGCACGCTCGAGTTCGCCATACGTTCGGACAACGCGGCGCAGCTTACCCATCAGGTCGGCGACATGGATGATATCCTGAGGAAAATCATTTTGCCGAAAGCGCGCGGATTTTCCCGAATCGAAGGCTCGAAACATCCGGCCATCGATTTCATCGTCGGCGAAACGCGCCAGGAATTCCAAAACTCGCTCGAAGCGCACCTTGTCGCGCAATGCGATCGTTGGGGCGTCGATGTCCGCTCCATGCTCATCCGGAACATTACCCCGCCCGAGGAAGTGACGGCGATTATCCGCGAACGCGAAGTCGCGCTGCAGAACCAGCGGAAGATCGAACAGCAAATCGAGCAGGCCCGTTCGCAAGCCGAACTGACCCGCCAGGAAATGCTGGCCGAACAGAACCGCGAAAAAGTCGAGTCCGAGACCATCGCCATCCGCGCCCGCATTCAGGCCGAACAGGAGCAGTCGGTGAAGCTGACCTCGAGCCACCGCGAACTTGAAGTCGCCAAACTCGAGGCGGAAGCGGCGAAGTTGCAGGCGGACGCGATTTTGATCGGCGCCGGAGCGGACCAGGACGTTGTCCGCATGCGCAACGAAGCGGAAGCGTCCGTCACGGCGGCATTGACGACCGCCTTCGGCGGCGGCGACAATCTCGCGCGGTATACGCTGTACCAGAAAACGGCGCCGCTGATTCAAGCCATTATTTCCACGGATCGCGCGCCGGGCCTTGGCGGAATTTTCAAATCATTCCTTCCCGAATCGGCGACCGCGTCGCGGGAGGGCAACTAATGGACATCCTGATGAAGAATGTGAAGGTGGAGACGGTGAATTCCGAACAACCCAAAAAACCCGGTTTTATGCGCCGCCGTTTCGGCATTATCGGCAGCGCGCTTATTGTGCTGTTTATCGCCTGGGTTGCCTGGTCGTGGGGTTTTTGCCGCTTTTACGTCGGCCCCGGCCAAATGGCGATCATCACCGCGAAGTCCGGCGACCCGCTCGCTCCCGGACAAATCCTCGCCAATCCCGGCCAGAAGGGCGTGCTGGAGGAAGTCCTCGGCGAAGGCAGGCATATATGGAACCCGATTTTTTACGATTGGGAAATCGTCGATGCGCAATTCATCCCGCCCGGCAAGGTCGGCATCGTCACGTCGCTCATCGGCGACGATTTGCCGCAGGGCGAGTTCCTGGCCGAACCCGGCCAAAAGGGAACGTGGCGGCAGGTTCTTGGTCCCGGGCGGTATCGCTTCAACCCGATCGGGTATTCGATTGAAATCATCGACGCCGTCAGCATTCCGCTCGGTTTCGCGGGCATCGTCACCAACCTGTCCGGCGAGAACGCGCGCGAGGGCGAGTTCGCCGACCGGCGCCACAAGGGCGTTTCCGCCGACGTCTTGATGCCGGGCATTTATTACATCAACCCGCGCCAGTTCCGCGTCTCCGCCGTCGAGGTCGGCGTCAACCAGGTCTCGCTCGTCGGACACGAGGGCGGCGTGGTGCTCACCAAAAACGTGGTGCAGGACGAAAACAACGAAATGATCCAGCGCCTCAACCAGAACCTGCTCGATGAACAGAAACGCCGCCGCGAAGAATACCAGCAGCAGGCGTTGCCGGCCCCAGCCGCACGTTCCGGCAAAATGGAAAGCGTTGCGGAGTTCGCCGAGGAAATGATGGACGACCCCGGCGCGTCCGCCCGGCGCATATTCAACCGGTCGCTGCCCGCGATGGGCCGCTCCGCGCAGGGCTTGGACCAGGCGTACACCTTCGATACGGAAAGGGACGTGCCGCCGGCGTACATTCTCAACCAGTTCGTCAATTTCCCGTCGCGCGACGGTTTCGACATCAGCCTCGACATGACGGTCGAGTTCGAGCTTCGCCCCGAGCGGCTCGCAGCCATTTTCCGCGATTACGGCGATTTGCCCGCCGTCGTCGACAAAATCCTCATGCCGCAGGTGTTGTCGGTTTCGCGGTTGAAGGGATCGGCGTACCGCGCGGTCGATTTTATCGCCGGCGAAGGGCGCGAAAAATTCCAGAACGATCTGACCGATGCGCTCAAGACTTCGCTTGGCGAAAAGAACCTGCTTATCCATAGCGCTCTCATCCGGAACGTCAACGTGCCGGCGCAGATTCTGGAACCGCTCCGCATAGCGAGCCTGTCGAAGGAAACGGATCTGACCAACAAGGAAAAACAGAACACGGCGAAAAAGCAGGCCGATCTCAACCGCGAGATGTCTCTCATCAAGCAAAACGGCGAACAGGTCATGCAGGAAACGGCGAAATTGAAGGCGCAAATCGATGCTGAAATGCGCAAGGCCGTCGCCATGATTCAGGCCGACACGACCCGGCAAATGGCCGCAATCGAAAAAGAAACGGCCGGCGTCCGCGCCTCCAAAACCATTGCTCTCGGCAAGGCCGAGGCGAACGCGCTCAGGATGGTCGAGGAAGAGCGCGCCAAAGGTTTCGGCATGAAGATCGCGGCCTTCGGCAAGGACGGGAGCGAATACGCGTTGTACGAGTTCGCCATGCGGCTCAACCCGGAAATGACCATCAACCTTATCCATGCGGGCGAAGGCACGCTGTGGACCGATTTGAAAAACGCGTCCCTGGCCGAGATCGGCGGCGCCGCCGCCGCGAAAGGCAATCGGTGAGCGAGTCGTTCCGCGAAACCGATCTGTATCCGCCCGTCAAGAAGTGGCTCGAGTCGGGCGGGTACAGCGTTCGCGCCGAGGTGGAAGGGTGCGACGTCGCCGCAAGCAAGGGGAGCGACCTCATCCTCATCGAAATGAAACGCGCCATCAATCTCGATCTGTTGTTGCAACTAACCAAACGGCAGGAGACCCACGCCTCCGTCTACGCCGCCGTTCCCCAGCCGAAGATTCGCGACAAGCGCTGGCGCGCGCGCGCCCGCCTGCTTCGCCGGTTGGAGGCGGGACTTCTCACCGTGCAGTTGGACGGATATGCGCCGCGCGTGCAGGTCGAGTTCCATCCCATGCCGTACGAGCGAAAACGAAACAAGGCGGCCACCCGCGCCGTTCTTTCGGAAATGGCCGGGCGCACAGTCGACCTGAACACAGGCGGATCGGCCCGCAAAAAACTCGTCACGCGGTATCGCGAGGAAGCGCTCTCGGTTCTGGTCGCGCTGTCGCTGTCTTTTCCGGCTTCGCCGAAAGAGCTTCGCGCGCGCGGCGCTTCGGCCAAGGCGGGCGATATTCTGCGCAGCAACCACTACGGATGGTTTGAAAAAACCGGGAAGGCGCAATACATTCCGACCGCGAACGGCGCCGCGGCGCTCACGGAATACGCACCGCTGGTCAAGACGATACGGAGCGCGATCGCGTTGCCGAAAATGTGAACGTCATACGGCGGATATCGCCCCGGCCAAGTCGAGGAGCCGGTCTTTTTCCGCCATCGCTTCCCGAACGAGCGGATGCTCTTCCAATGTGCCGCGCACCCGCCGAAACGCGGTTTCCGCGTTTTCTTCCAGGCCGTATCCGATCCATGCCTCGGGGCTGAACTCTTTGGCCGCGTCTTTCATGAAGCGGGCGTGGCGGAACTGAACCGCGTCCCGCCAGCGGGCGATAAACCGCCGGATCGTTTCGTTGTTCGGCGTGCCGTATTCCCGCACCCAGCGCTCCGCCAGCCATCGCCATTCCGCTTCGTCGTACGCTTCGTGCACTGTGCGCAGGCGTTCGTTCACCGCGTCCGCATCGGCGAGCGCGCCCTGTTCCAGTTCATGAAGGATTGCCGCCGCCGCGTTTCCCGACAGCAGCATGCCGCACCAGTCGCGCCATTCTCCGCCGGTTGTTTTTCCATCGCCGCACGCGCCCCGCTCAATGCAATGCAGAATATCGTATTCGGAGGGAGCGCCGTTTTTTCCCCGAGCCGCGCGTCGCAGGAGCCGTTCTCCCAAATAAAACGCCAGCGCGTTTTCATACAGGGCAAGCGCGGGTTCGATTCTTTTCGCCGGAATCGTCACGCCGCCGTGGTGCATATCGGCGTTTTTCCCCGCAGCGTTTCGAAGCGCCTCGCGCCCCGCGTCCATCGACTGCATGACATACGGCGAAAACACGGCTGGATTGACCAAATCGCGCGGACGGGCGATCTCTTCGCGCCTGTCCCGATCCCGCCATTTCCGTTCGTCGCGAAAGATCCCGGCGCTGAAAATATTGACGCCCGGCGCCAGCACCGATTGTTCGTTTTCGGCAAGCAGGAGGGAAAACGGAAAGATGGCCGTATCCATATGCCGGCGGTGCCGTCCGACCACGGTCGTGAAAGCGCCGATATCGCATGGCCAGAACAGGTATGATCCTGAACCGCATTTGACCCCGCGCCGGAGCGCGCCGCCGTGGCGGGGGCCGAGTTTAAAATGATGGTTGCTCGCGTTCGATCCGCTTCCGAAGGTGGAGAACGACGCCTGGCAGGCAAGGACCAGCGTCGCTTTGTGGGAGGATGTCGCAAAGGGTCCGGCCATGACCGCGTCCGCTTCGCCCAGCGCGAATTCCGTATTGGCGAAGAACAGCGAGTGCTTGCCGCAAAAGCCTCCGCTCAGGCTCGCTCCTTCGCCGACGAGGCAGCGGGCCAGTTGCACGCCGCCGCTGACGGCGGATTGTTGCAGAAAGACGCACTCTTCCGCCTCCACCGTATCGCCAAGGCGGACGGGAGCGTCCTGCGTACTGTCGATATAACAGTCCTCAAGTCTTGAGACGCCCTCGATCCGCGTTCCCGGGCCAATCCATACATTATGAAGCGTCCCGGCGCGGCGAATGCGGCAGTCCGCGCCTATAATGGAGCGCGAAACGCGCATCGTCCCAACGTCTTTTTCCATCAACCGTTCCAGTGCCCGCGCCGCCGGATGGTTTTTGCAATGGCACAAAAGATGGGCCATTTGCGCCGTCAGGTGTCGCCAGAGCGGGACGGAACGGCCGCCGTCTTCGGCCAGCACATGCGCTCGGGAAAGGTTGCCGAACCCGGTTTCGCCGGTTCGGGAGATGCGGCCAACGTGTTCGATGACGGCATGTTCGGAGACGTCGACATTGATGAGCGTTGCGCGGTCGATTCGGCAATTGTCGCCTATTGAGACATTATGCAGGTCGGCGTTGCTGATTCCCGCCGGGGCGGAGAATCCTTTTCCCAGCCTCACCATGCCGGAAAAGCGTACATTGCGAAAGTTCCGCCCGGGCGAAAACCGCTCGTGAACGCTCACGTTTTTCCATAGTTCCGCCGTGCAGTTTTGCGACTCCAACAGGATTATTTCATCTTTGGTGAGCGCCCGGTCCGCCATGCCGTTCTCCTCTTTCGTTTCCGGTTTTCAAGTATATCCGGGACATGGCGACGGGACAGCGATTATTTTTAAAAAAGCCTCGCGCCTCCTTGTTGCCGCACAAGAAGTTGCAAAAAAATCACCCGTTCCGGACGAAATGAGGCTTGACAACTTCTTCCGAAAACATAGAACAGAAGCGTGGGATTTTACACAAGATATTGACATTTATTACAGGGGCAATACAATATCTTGTGGATGGATTTTTTGGAGAAAGGAACACGCAGCATGGAAATGACGCAATTTTTTGAACAGGTTGAAGCGCATCCCGAGTTGGAGGGCGTTGGAGTTGACAGTGCGTGTGCGAACCACCAGCCCGGGGTTATTGTCAAGCATACGCTGAACGGTTTGATGACCCGCATTCCCACCGCCGCGATTGAAGCGTCGGAATGGCCGTTGCTGGAAGACGTCTTGACCGGCAAGCGCGAACCTCAGGTTTTGCAGCACATGACCCGTGTGGTTGGGTATTTCAGCCGGGTCGAAAACTGGAACAAGTCGAAAGTGGGCGAGTTGAAGGATCGTCAAAAAGGCGATTACTCCATCGCCGGCTAGAGCGACATGACGAATGCGGCAACAATAACCGCCTCCCTTGACGAGAGGCGGTTATTGTATGTTTGGGTCAACCAATTGCCCGTTTCACCCGCGCCGCCATGTCGCGGACGCATTCAGTCGCCTTGTCCCAGGCGTTTTCCGCGACATATTCTTTCGGGAACAGATTGCTTCCCAAACCGACGCCGAGATAGCCCGCCTTGATGAAGTCGGCCGCGTTGTCCGGCGTCACCCCGCCGATAGCGACGTATTCGGTGCCGTCGAACGGGCCTTGCAAACTTTTCACATACCCCATCGGCATGTCGCCGGCCGGGAACATTTTCAAGGTCGAGAATCCGTGTTGCAGGCACACATCGACGTCCGTCGGCGTCAACACGCCGGGCAGGAAGCGGATGCGTTCCTTTTCGCACAGTTTGAGCACATCGACCGGGCACGACGGCGTCAGCAGGAACATCGCCCCCGCTTCCAGCGCTTTTCGCGCGCGTTCGACGGTGATTGCCGTTCCCGCCCCGATCAGCGCCTTCCCCGAGAAATGTTTGGCCAAGCGGGTTATTTGCTCGGCGCCGTGGGGCGAGTTCATCGCCACCTCGAAGAATTTCACGCCGCCGTCGAACGCGGCCTGGGCGTAGTGGACGGTTTTTTCAAGCGGGACGTTGCGCATAATGGCAAGCAACGGATTTTCCCGCACCATTGTTTTCATATCCATGCGTCGCCTTCCCAAAAACTCAACGGTACACTTCCTTGACATGTTCAAGCATCGCCCGCATGCGATGTTTGTCCGGATAGCCCTCGATATCGCCTGTCACCTGCGTCGCCAATCCTCCGGCAATCGCTCCCATCCGGCCGCACATCGTCACGTCCTTTCCTTCCAGCCAGCCGGAGAGGAATCCCGCGTTGAACGCGTCGCCCGCTCCGATTGGTTCGATGCAAACGCATTGTATGGGCGGAATATGGCGGCGGCACGACGCATCCGCCACCCATGCCCCTTCCGAACCGTTTTTGATTGCGACCATGGTTGCGGCGCCGTCGCCGAGAAGTGCGTCGAAAATATCTTCCGGCGCGGAGAGTCCCAGCACTTCCTCCGCTTCGTCGATGCCCAAAAGAACGATGGACGCCCGAAGCGTCAATTCCTTGAGGAGGGGCGCATAGTCGTTGTCTTTCCATAATTTTTTGCGGACATTCGGATCGAAGCTGACCGGAACATTGTTTTTGGCCGCCAGGTCGAACATCCGGACCACCGCTTCCGCGCAGCCGGGAGAAAGTACCGGCGTGATCCCGGTCAGATGAACGACTCTGGCGCTTGCGATCAGCGACTCGTCGATGTCTCCCGGCGTCATATGGCTGGCGGCCGAGTTTTCGCGGTAATAGAAAACCTTGGTTTCTCCCGCGC
>DAIPJX010000228.1:0-3887 GCA_036770065.1 Planctomycetota bacterium | reverse complement strand
GGGGCGCTGTTCGCGCGCCCCCAAACCCCCTGCGAGTCCGTGTCGGACACACAGTTTTATTCTGAATACGAAAGCCTCGTCAGCCTCCGGCATGCTTGTTCACGCGCCGTACTTTGCCCTGAACAACGGCTTGATGCCGCCCGCCGCCAGAATAGACATGGCATGCTCGCCAATCTTCTCGCACGGATACGTCTCTCCCGTATCCTTGTTGCACACCGTGCCATTGGCAATATCCACCTCGAGCGTTTGCCCCGCCCCGACCTTTTTGCCGATGCCGGTGCAAATAATCAACGGAAGGCCAAGATTGATCGCGTTACGGAAAAAAATCCGCGCAAACGAATCGGCAAGCACCATGCTCGCGCCCATATTCAACAACGCAATCGGCGCATGCTCGCGGCTCGACCCGCACCCAAAATTCCGCCCCGCAACCACAATGTCGCCCTTGATAAAATTCGGAGCTATATCGGGATTAACTCCGGCAAGGCAATGACTCCCTATTTCCTTCGGGTCCACAATTTCAAGAAAACGACCGGGGTAAATTTGATCCGTGTCAATATTATCGCCAAGAACGATTGTCTTGCCTTTTATTACGGTTTCCATATTTTCCCCTGTTCTATTTGGAAAGAGTCCGAGGATCCGTGATTTTGCCATTCAGAACCGATGCGGCGACGGTCGCGGGAGATGCCAGGTAAATATCCGCCCCCGTCGATCCCATGCGGCCGGGGAAATTACGGTTCGACGCCGTAATGCACACTTCCCCCGGAGCGACAACCCCTTCATGCGCTCCAAGGCACGGACCGCAACCCGGCGTCGAGAACGTCGCGCCCGCATCCATAAGCGTCTCGATATGCCCCAACTCCATGCACGCCTGCATAACCTCCGAAGACGCGGGAATAACCACCAACCGGACATAGCGGGGAATCTTTTTGCCCTTCAGGATATTTGCGGCAATAGCGATATCCTCAACTCTGCCCCCCGTGCACGTGCCGATAAAGCCCTGATTCACCGCCACCGGCTCAACCTCGCCAATCGGCCTGACGTTATCGACGCTATGCGGAACGGCAAGCTGCGGAGAAAGCCCTGAAACATCAAACACGTGCCGCTCGGCATAAACGAAGCCGGGATCGGTCGTTTGCACTTCGAACGGCCTGATCGCCCGCTCCTTCATATATTCCAGCACCTGCCGGTTCGGCTGCATGTACGCGGTCTTCGCGCCCATTTCGACCGCCATGTTGCATATCGCCATACGGCCGGGGATATCGAGTTGTTCCACATAACTCCCGGTGAAATCAATCCCCTTGTACACCGCGCCGTCGGCCTTGATTTTTCCCAATACATGAAGGATGACGTCCTTGGGGTACACGCCGTCCTGAAGTTGGCCGTCGAGTCTGATTTCGATTATTTCCGGAACGCGGAACCACAGTTCGCCCGAAATCATGATGGTCGCCAAATCGGTCGCGCCGACGCCCGTTCCGAACGCGCCGAACGCGCCGTGCGTCGTCGTATGCGAATCGGTGGCGACAAGGATCATGCCGGGATACACAACCCCCGCCTCGGCCATAACCTGATGGCACACGCCGGCGTTGATGTCGAAATGATACGTCAACTCCTGTTCGCGCGCGAATTGCCGCATTTCCGTATGGATCTTTGCAGACTGGATGGTGGGCGCGGGAGCGTAATGGTCGAAGACAAACGCCACCCTATCCTTGTCCCACACCGTTTTTCCGCCCATTTCAAAAAACGAGTACACCGTTTGCAGGTACAAATCGTTTATCTCGGCGAAATCGACCTTTGCGTTGACTATTTCGCCGGCAACAACCTTGTCCCTGCCGCTATTTCTGGCCAGTATTTTTTCCAATGCGTGCACAAGCGTTCCTCCCAATCAAGCGCGAATCCCGAACAATGGGCATTTTCATCCAAAACAACGGCGCAACATCCGCCAGCCATATCCATTCAGGTTTGTACAATGGCGCGGCGCGGGACAACGTACAGTTGCAACGCTAAGACTGCATCGTTTTCACCATGCGGCAATACGGGTGCCCGGCAATGGCAACCATGTCCACGGCAGCATACCCGACTCGTTCATACAGTCCGCGCGTCCGCTCCTTGTCCGGCGAGACAAGAAGCGACAACCGGGAAAAGCCCTGCGCCGCCGCCTCCCGTTCCACCGCGGCCAAAAGCGCGGTGCCAATGCCGCGTTTCCTGCGCTCGGGATCGACCGCCATGGTGCCTATATAATACGAGCCGGGGATGCCTTCAAAAAACAACGAATCGAGAACAATCCCCCGCATCCTTTTCAAATACGCGAGCATCGGACCGTCCAGCGCAGGCTGCTCATCGGCCGGAAAAGAAATGACCGACCCGACAACCTCCCCCTCAATCACGGCGACAATTGCTTTCCGCCACGAATACCGGCACAACTCGGGAGAAAGAACCAGCTTCGCCACTTCAGCGGACGCCCGCTCCATGTCGGCATACCCCGTGAACAATTCGGTTATCTCGCCTTCCGCCATGCAAATATGGCGGGATATACTCGCCGCGTCATCGACCGTCGCCAAACGCGTCAGCATAATTTCTCCTTTCGCATCCGTATCTACTTGTTAAAACGGATAACGACGATATCGCCGTCTTTTACCACATATTCTTTTCCCTCAACCCGCATCCTGCCCGCCTTGGTCACCGCCGCTTCCGACCCAAGACCAATCAAATCGTCATACGTCATCACTTCCATCCGGATAAAGCCCTGCTCCATGTCGGAATGGATCTTGCCCGCCGCCTGCGGCGCTTTCGACCCTTCCGGACATGTCCAGACATGCACTTCCTTCGGGCCTGCCGTGATGAAATTGACCAGTCCAAGCGTCTTGTATGCGGCGCGAATCAGCCGCTCCATCGACGATTCCTCAAGCCCGAGTTCGGTCAAAAATATCTTCTGATCCGCCGCCTCGAGCTGCGCGATATCCGCCTCGTCACGGCCGGACACCGGCACAATCTCGCTCCCCTCCTCCGCCGCGACAGCGCGAAGCGCCTTGACATACTCGTTCCCGGCGTCGGACGGACTCTTCACATTCGCGACATACATGACGGGCTTGAGCGACATCAAATTGCAGTCGAACACCGCCGCCAAATCGCGTTCCGCCAAATCCTGCCTGCGCACCGGCGTGCCCGAATCCAAACCCTCCTTGACCTTTTCCAGCGCCGCCATATCGCGCTTGGCGTCGGCATCGCCCGATTTGGCTTTTTTCGCCATGCGGTCGATTTTATTCTGCACCGTTTGGGCATCGGCCACGATCATTTCCAGATCAATCGTCTCCACATCCCGCGCCGGGTTGATTGTGTCATACTCATGCGGCACATCGGGATCGTCAAAACACCGCACAACATGAATCACCGCGTCCACATCCTTGATGTGCGCCAAAAGCTTCGAACCCCGGCCTCCCGCCGCCGTCGACCCCGCCTTCAGCCCCGGGATATCCACAACCTCCATCTGGGCCGGGACAATCTTCGGCGCGCTATACATCTCCACCAACGGCGCAATCCGACTGTCCGGCACCTCGACCATGGCCCGATTCGCTTCATCCTTGCCAAACGAACCCGCGCCGGCGGCGGTAATTGCATTGAAAATAGTTGTTTTGCCCACACCGGGAAGACCAATTATGCCGCAAATAAAACTCATGAGGAATCCTTGCCATTGTTCAGGTTACAAAAACGTTCACGCACGAAACACCAGTTATACACGAAACCTCGTCCGGAGGCAACGATGGACTCTAAGTCTTTACGACCGCACGGTTCAATGCGATATCTTCGAAAAAACCAATACACAACTTGACAGATATCAAAGGATAATTTATTATATATAATAGAAGTAGGAAGGGAGCCTGCCACGGGAT
>DAIPJX010000227.1:0-3909 GCA_036770065.1 Planctomycetota bacterium | reverse complement strand
CGGACGCCGAATTTGATATTTTTGTAAACCTTACTTGAACTCGACTTGGGCGCCGGCTTCTTCAAGCTGTGTTTTGAGCTTGTCGGCCGTTTCCTTGTCGGCTTTTTCCTTGATCGGGCTCGGCGCTTTCTCGACCAGGTCCTTGGCTTCCTTCAAGCCGAGGCCGGTGATTTCACGGACGGCCTTGATGACCGAAATCTTCTTGGTGGAATCCGGGACGGAGGCCAGAATGACGTCGACGGCGGCCGGTGCGGCATCGCCCGCGTCGCCTGCGCCGCCGGCTGCGGGAGCGGCCATCATCACAGCGCCGCCGGAGGCCGGTTCGATACCGTGGACTTCCTTGAGGTAATCCGACAATTCCTTGGCTTCCAACAGGGTCAAACCGACAATCTTGTCACCGAGGGCCTTGAGGTCAGCATTCCATTCGCGATTTTCCGACATTGCAACTTCTCCTGGTAATAAATTAAAAAAAATACGGATAGTAATGAATCATTCATGTTCCGCACACGCGGAAACGCTTCCCTACGCGGCTGCGTCGTCCTTGTTGGCGATCTTTTCGATCTGGCTCGCCACCAGGCCGCCGCCGGCCAGGAGTTGCGCCGACAGCTTGCCGCCCATGGAGACAATCTGGCCGGAGATGATGGATTTGAGCTCTTCCTTGGTCGGGCTCTTCGAAAGAGCGAGGACCTGTTCGGAGTTCAGGATTTGCTTTTCCACCATGGCGCCGTGGAGCAACACCTCGCGGTGTTCCTTTTGGAAATCCACCAGGAAGCGGGCGATTGAAACCGGGTCTTCGCCCCAGACAAACGCGGTTTGCTCTTTGCAGATGGCCTTGACTTCGCCGTGACCGAGTTCCTTCATGGCGATGTTGGCCAGGCGGTTGCGGACAAACAGCATTGTGCCGCCCGCCGCTTCCAGCTTGCCGCGCAGTTCGTCAATACTGTGAACGTTCATTTTGGGATACCCGACCGAAATGACAAAGTCGACATCCTTGAACGCCTGTTTGTATTGCTCGACTTGCAGTACGTTTACCTTGTTTGGCATTATACCACTCCCGAAAAAATTACTTCACATCCCCCGCACAGCCTAGGCTTGCGCGGCGGATTCGGTTTGATTCGTAATCCGGAATCCCGGGCCCATGGTCGAAGAGACGAAAATACCGGTGATGTAGTCTCCGCGAACGGCCTGGGGACGGATCGACTTGATGTGCTGAATTGCGGCCTGGACGTTGTCCGCCAGCTTGTCCGCATCGAACGAGGCTTTGCCGACGACCATATGGACGTTGCCTTCCTTGTCGTTGCGGAATTCAATTTTGCCGGCGGCGAATTCGGCGACCGCTTCCGCCACTTTGTCAGTGACGGTTCCGGATTTCGGGCTGGGCATGAGGCCCTTGGGACCGAGCACTTTACCCAGTTTTCCGACGAAGCGCATCATGGACGGGTGGGCGACGGCGACATCGAAGTCCATCCAGCCGCCGGTGATCTTGTCGACAAGATCCTGTCCGCCGGCTTCGAGGGCGCCGGCCGCTTTGGCGGCCGTGGCCATTTCGCCTTCGGCGAACGCGACGACGCGCATGGATTTGCCGATGCCGTGGGGAAGGGACAAACTGCCCCGGACCAGCTGATCGGCCTGTTTCGCGTCGATGTTCAGTTTGATTGCCAGTTCGACGGTTTCGTCGAATTTGGCGGTTGCCCGTTCCTTGACAGCCTTGACCGCGTCCGCGACGGCGAACGCTTTTTGCCTGTCATTGTTTTCCGAAGCGCTCCGGAACCGCTTGCTGTGCTTTACAGCCATTATTTTCTCCTGGTTTTCCGCGCCGTTCGCGCCACATATTGGGCGATTGGCATTCAGCGGTCATTCGGCGCAAACCCACACGAAGGGTTGTGTTGCCTGCCGCCGTGGAAACCATAATGCAATACATACCCTAGTCAGCCACTTCAATCCCCATCGACCGCGCCGTGCCGGCGATAATCCGCTTGGCATGGTCGGCGTCTCTGGCGTTGAGATCGGCTTTTTTGGTTTCGGCGATTTCCGCCAAATGCGCCTGGGTCACCTTCCCCACCTTTTGCTTGTTGGGAACGCCGGAACCGGATTCGATGCCAGCGGCCTTTTTAAGCAACACCGCGGCGGGCGGGCTTTTGACGATAAAGTCGAAGGTGCGGTCGGAGTACACGGAGATTTCGACCGGAACGACGATACCCGCCTTGTCCTGGGTGGCGGCGTTGAAGCGCTGCACAAATTCGCCCACCGGGACCTGAGCCTGACCAAGGGCAGGACCGACCGGCGGAGCGGGAGTCGCTTTGCCGGCGACGCATTGAAGCTTAATCTTGGTAACTACTTCCTTGCCTGATTTTGCCATATCTTGCTCCCAAACCGCTATTGACATGGGAACGGACAGTTGGGCACTTCAGCGTCCCTTTTCCGTTCCATGATCCATCCAAGTGAGAAGCGACGGGTGTAAATTATTTTCTACCAAAAATAATTTACCCAAAGAACAGTGAGCAACGAGCCGTGAACAATGGCGGCATAATTACATTTTGGTATATTTTTCGCTCCGCGAAAAATTCATCGCAAGCGCTTCCGAAGGAAGTGCGTATAACCAAATGTAATTCTTCCTCCATTGTTCATTGTTCATTATTCATTGTTAATTGGCGGTTTTACACTCGTTCCACCTGGTGGTATCCCAGTTCAACGGGCGTCGAACGCCCGAATATAAAGACATTGACCTTCAACTGGCCTCTGTCCGGATAGACTTCTTCAACCACGCCTTCATAGCTGCCGAACGGACCTTCCTTGATGCGCACCTGCTCGCCCGCCTCGAACTCGACCTTCGGCTTCGGTTTTTCCTTGCCGTCGTCGATGACCCGCAAAATGCGATCCATTTCATCGTCCGGCAACGGCTGGGGCTTGCGCGGATCGGCGGAGACAAACCCGCTGACGCCCGCCGTTTCGGTAATAATGTACCACGCGTCGTCGTTGTCCATGTCCATTTCAATAAACAGGTAGCCGGGATAGGTTTTCTGATCCACGACTCGTTTTTTCCCGTCTTTGCGGACTTCGGACACGCTTTCGGTGGGGATAAGAATTTCCCGAATCACATCCCCCATGCCTTTGTTGCGAATTTTTTCCGCGATCAGGTTTTTGATGCGTTCTTCGCGCTCGGGCTGAACTTTCAGTGCGAACCATGTTGCCATAACAAACGCTCCCGCTTTCCGAACCTTGTCAACCGTGCTTTCCCGTTCCGTCGCCGCGATTAATCGGCGAACAGAAAATTCTGGAACAAGCCGTACGAGATGGTCAGCTGCAGGAACAGATCCACCAGCCAGATAAAAATAGTGAACAATATCGAACAAACGATGACAACATATGTCGAACCCCAAGCTTCCGTTTTGGGATCAAACAGGGGCATGACGGACGGCCATACGACCTTGCGCAATTCATCATCCATATCGATGAGATAATTGGAGGAGTTGGCGGAACGGAACGCGAGCCAGGCGGCAAAACCGAGAACGCCGAGCAAAATCACCACCGCGCCGATAAATCCCGCATTGACGAAAGCGTCAAAACGCGTCACCGCGCCGACCGGGCGCAGCCAGGTAAACCAGCTCAACGAGGCATAGATGGCAACAATAGCGCCAACGATCATCATCCCGACCCGGGACGGCATTCCTTGACCCGCTTTGTACACTTGCAAACCTCCTGTAAAAAACGTCGCGCCCAAACCCCGTCCAGCCGGCGCAAAAACACACAGCACCCGGCCAATTGCATATCCATCCGCATTTTCAAACAATGCCGACGTCAAACCAGACGCCGGCCATATTGCGCGAGCGCATGTTTTCGCGCCCATTTTTGAAAAATGGCAGGGGCGGAGGGAGTCGAACCCCCAGCCGCTGGTTTTGGAAACCAGTG
>DAIPJX010000226.1:2451-3934 GCA_036770065.1 Planctomycetota bacterium | reverse complement strand
AGGAAACCGGCGCAGCCGGTGAGCAGGATTTTTCGCCCGGCGAAAACGCCCGGATCGACGCCGCCGTCGGAAAGCCGGGAAAAAATCCTTTCCGCGTCTTCAAGAATTATGTCTCGTTCATTCGCCATTTCGATGTACCCGCGTTCATTTCACTATAATTCATGCCAACCACGGCGGATTGCCCCGGCTCCAGATCCGCTCAAGCTCCAGCTTGTCCCGCATGGTGTCGCACGACAGCCAAAAATCCCGATGCCGGAAGGCGCGCACTTGTCCCTCCCGCACCAACTCGGGGAGCAATGCCCGCTCCAGCGACGAGGCGTCCGGAGTCAGCGCGGCGAAGACGTCCGGCTCGAAAACGAAAAAGCCGCCGTTGACCCAGCCGAATTCGCCGCGAGGTTTTTCTTCGAAATTCGTTACCGCGTCGTCATCGATGTCCAGCCTGCCGAAACGTCCGGGCGGTTGGATCGCCGTCACTGTCGCCAGTTTGCCGTGGCGATGATGAAACGCGATTTCCGCGGTTATGTCGATATCGGAAAGGCCGTCGCCGTAGGTGGCGCAAAAGGTCTCGCCATCGAGGAAACGTTCAACACGCTTCAATCGACCGCCGGTCTCGGTGTCGGCGCCGGTGTCGACGAGCGTTACTTTCCAGTCTTCCGAACGACTGCTGTGGATTTCGTGCGTGTCGGTGGCGAGGTCGATGGTGAGATCGGCCGTGTGCCGGTAGTAATTGAAAAAGAATTCCTTAATCACATAGCCCTTGTACCCAAGGCAGACGACGAAATCCTTGATGCCGTGCTTGGCGTAAATCCTCATCACATGCCACAGCAGCGGGCGGCCGCCAATCTCGACCATCGGCTTCGGCTTGCTGACCGACTCCTCGGCGATGCGCGTCCCCAACCCGCCTGCGAAAATCACAGCCTTCATGGAGGCTCCTTCACGACTTCCCGAATGCTTCTTCGAAAACATCATTGGCGGGCGCAAAACCCGTTTCTTGAAAAACGCGCTGTTTTGGACGCGCTATCGAGAAATATTTCCCCGTGAATTGTCGTCATTTTAGGGCACACCCTATTTGGCGCATTTGTTTACCCCGGCAAAAGCGTCGGAATAGAATCGAAAAATAAATTCATTGACATCCAGCCCGACGAATCATAGACTATTTCTTGGCAAATGGCAACTTTTTTCGAAAGAAGTGCGTGTTTTCATGCTTGGACAGCGAATAGAGTATGTCAGGATCGGTTCCTTCGACCAAAATCCGGAACGCCGGCTGGAGAATGTCCCGCCGGATCGAACCTTTACGGATAAAGCCTCCGGCCGCGACGCCAACCGGCCAGCCCCCAAAGCCCTCATGGATTTTGTCCGCGAAGGCAGCACCATCATCGTCCACTCGATGGATCGCTTGGCGCGCAACCTCGACGACCTCCGCCGCCTGGTTCGCGACTTCAATAAAGAAGGCATCCGCGTCGAATCCATCGTCGAATCCATC
>DAIPJX010000226.1:0-2351 GCA_036770065.1 Planctomycetota bacterium | reverse complement strand
CGTCGAATCCATCGTCGAATCCATCAAGGAAGGCCTGTTCTTCACCGGCGAAGACTCGCCGATGTCGCGCCCGCTCCTCTCGGTGATGGCCGCCTTTGCCGAGTTCGAGCATTCCCTTATCCGCGAACGCCAGCGCGAAGGCGTCATGCTTGCGAAAAAACGCGGCGTCTATCGGGGCCGCAAACGGGCGCTGACAAAAGAACAAACGGTGAAAATTTGTCAATGTGCCGGCGCCGGCGAAAAGAAAGCGGCATTGGCACGAGAATTCGGCATCAGCCGGGAAACATCGCATCAGTATATTAGACACGCCGCCGACTAGACCGGTTCTTTCTTGTTAAAGAATTTTTCATGACATACTCACTTCGAGACGCATTCACTGACATCAAAAATAGAATCGCGGTCTGGCGGAGCAAGGCGGCGGAAATATGTCATTCAACCAATGCCGTTTTAATCTTCGGCGCTGGATTTTACGGGACGTTTCTGGCGAATCACATTCTTCCCGAAGGAGGCGCGAAAGGAATAATCGACAACAATCCTTTGCTCCGGGGACTTGCCATACATGGACTCACCGTCGGCGCGTTCGCGGAATATGCCGACAGATATCCCGGCGCCCGGGTTCTTATCAGTGTGGCGAACGACGAAGGCAGGAAAGCGATCTGGAAACAATGCGTCGCCGAAGGCTTGCACCCCTGTGATTTTTGTCCCGAATCGTTCTCATCCGGATTGCCGCCTTTTATTGGAAGCCATGCATACCTTTGGCTACGGGGGCGGGACAATCCGAACTCCATTACCGACGAAGACGGCGGCGATTACGCCCCGCTGGACGATTTCATCGGCAGCGGCTGCCTTGTCAGTCATTCCGACGCTTGCGAAGACGCGGTGTTTCTCGAATACCTGTACCCGATCAAACAAGGATGCTATATCGATGTCGGCTGCGCGGATCCGGTGAACGCATCGGCAACGAAGATGTTCTATGATTTCGGATGGAATGGAATCAACATCGATCCGCGTTCTCCGGAAATAGAAAAATACGCAACCGCTCGCCCCCGCGACATCAACCTCGCCCTTGGTGTTTCCGATAGCGAAGGAGATTTGCCGTTCTGGGAAGCGGGTTCCTTTTCCACCTTCAACCCCGAGCGAGTCGAGCATTGCGGGAGCAATCCCGTTTTCAATTCCGTACGTTTTATGGAAACCCGCGTTCCCGTCACCACGCTGGACTCGGTAATCGCGCGCCATATTCCGGGAAAGGCTATTCACTTTCTGAAAATAGACGCGGAAACACATGAAAAACAAGTGCTGGAAGGTTTGAATTTACGTCATAACCGACCCTGGATGATTATGGTGGAATCGCCTTCCATGGAGATCAAGTCGCTACTCGCCGACAATGACTATGTCCTTGTGCGCGACATTGCCTACAATACGTTTTATGTCTCCAAGGAAAAGGAAAGAGAACTGCTGAACAACTATTTGGCGAAACCCGTCTTTTTTCTCATCAGACACGAACACGCTCGCGCAATACGAAAAATGACGGCTTTACACCATACCGCCGCCAGCTGTTTCCAAAAGGAAACATGATGATCGTCGGCGTGGATTTGGACAACACCATCATATGCTACGATGGGCTTTTCCAACGCGCCGGCGTCGCCGGCGGCATATTGCCGCCGGAATGCCCCGCAAGCAAGCAAGGCGTCCGAACCTGGCTGATGGAACGCGATCGGGAGCGGGATTTCACCATTCTTCAAGGCGAAGTTTACGGCGCCGCGATACAACACGCTCCCCCTTACCCGGGAGCGCTGGAGTGCCTGCGGGCGTTGAGAAAGCGGCGTGTTTCTGTCTATATCGTCAGTCACAAGACAAAATACCCCGTCCTTGGGACGCAATACGATCTGCATAATTCCGCCCGCGCATGGCTGTCCGACAATGGATTCGCGGGAGGGGATGCGCTTTCCGAAAAAGAAGTGTTTCTCGAACCGACGCTGGAGGACAAAGCCAGACGGGTGGCGGCGCTGGGCTGTACGCATTTCATCGACGATATGCGCTCTTTTCTTGCCCACCCGTTATTCCCCCTGGAAACCGTCGGGATTCTATTTTCTCCGCACGGCGAAAAAAGCATCGACCAAAAGGAACATCCCGTTCTTCCCGCGTGGGTAGATATAGAAAACTTCCTTTTGCATGAATGCTGACTTCGAAAACCTCACGGAATGTTCCCCCGCTTTAACAGCGCTGATCGAGAAACAATTTCCGGGCGCCGCAATAACACATTTCGACTTGCTGGCGGGCGGGCGAAACAATCGGGTATTCCGGGTCGAGACCACTGCGGGCACTGTGGCCGCAAAGCAATATTTTCCGGG
>DAIPJX010000225.1:0-3934 GCA_036770065.1 Planctomycetota bacterium | reverse complement strand
CTGTTCGCGCGCCCCCAAACCCCCTGCGAGTCCGTGTCGGACACACAGTTTTTACCCGAGTTGATGCGCTTGCACGCCTTCGGCATGGAAGGAAATGTCAGGCCGTCTCCGACTCGTTGTCCGCGCCGTCGTCCAAAAGACCCTTTACCTCAATCCCCTTCTCCATCGGATACTCGCCGTCAAAACAGGCAAGGCAATACGAACGCTTGTCGGCATACGGAGAAAGCAATCCACGAATGGACAAATACCCAAGACTGTCCGCGCCAACAAATTCACATATCTCGTCAACCGACTTCTCCGACGCAATCAACTCCTTGCTGGTCGGAAAATCAATCCCGTAATAACACGGATGGACAACCGGCGGACACGCAATACGCAAATGAATCTCCTTCGCGCCAGCCGCGCGAAGAGCGCTCACACGACGACGCATCGTATTGCCGCGCACAATCGAATCGTCAACCACAACCACCCGCTTGCCGCCCACCGTCTCCGGCATCGCCGCAAGCTTCTTGTCCACCTGGCTCGCGCGCTCCTCCATCGTCGGCATGATAAATGTCCTGCCGACATAATGGTTCCGGATAAAACCAAGCTCAAACGGCAAACCCGAACGACGCGCATACCCCAACGCCGACGAATTCCCGCTGTCCGGAACCGCCATGACAATGTCCGCGTCAACCGGATGCTCCTCGGCCAACCGTTCGCCGTACGCCACCCGAACCTGATGCACATTGTGACCAAACACCCGACTGTCCGGCCGGGCGAAATACACCAGCTCAAACACGCAATGCGACAACCCCGCGCCCTCGCGGGCAAGACGAGTGGACGACATGCCGTCCGCGTCCACCGTGATCAACTCGCCCGGCTCGACCTCGCGCTCATACGTCGCGCCGACCTGCGTCAACGCGCACGTCTCGGACGCAAACACCCAGCCCTTGCCAAGACGTCCCATGACCAGCGGCTTGAACCCGTGCGGATCGCGCACCGCATAAATGCGGTTGGGCGACATGAGGAGCGTCGCATACGCGCCCTTCAACGTTTCGCACACCTTGGCCACCCTGCGCGCATCATGGCGATACTCGGGATCGGCCAACAAATGAAGGAACATCTCGGAATCCGTGCCGGTCTGAAACAGGGAACCGCGTTCCTTGTAAATGACGCGAAGCTCCTGCGCGTTGACGATGTTGCCGTTGTGGGAAACCGCCCAGCGGCCATCGACGCAATCGCCGATAAGCGGCTGGACGTTCTGTATCCGCGACGCAACGCCCGTCGTGGAATACCGGACATGTCCTATGCCCATATCGCCGGGCAGTGTGGACGCGCGCTTCCCGACGCCGTTGTTCAGAAGTCCCATGCCCTTGACGCTGTTGATTTTTCCCTCGGAGGAAGTGGCGATGCCCGCTCCCTCCTGTCCGCGATGCTGAAGGGAAAACAACCCGTCGTATAGTATCTTCGACGCGTCGGGACAACCGAAAACGCCAAAAATGCCGCACTCCTCCCCGGGTTTGTCCTCGTTCGCGTCATCCGTCTCATAGCAGGAATTCGACTCGCTATCCTGTGTCATAATCGCTGATTCTCCTTGGAACGTGTAAATATTCATTCAGGAACCACTCTATTCCGCCTGATTTTCAATCCATTGAAAACAGGAATCCTTCCCAATCATTCAAACTGGAGCGAATTGAAAAACATCGCGCCGTACGAGGGAAACGGCCAGTCGGCGGCGGGCGAAACCAGCTCCAGCTTGTCCACAATGACTCGCACCACCTTTACCGCGTCGACGATGTCCGACGACGCGCCTCCTTCCAGCGCCTTCTCCAGCGCGTCCATCGCCTTGTATAAACGGTCGACCAAATCCGCCGTCTGGTTGTAGGCCCGGAGGCGCGTGGCGTCGCTGCGGCCCATATCCCGCGCGGTCATGGCCGAGGCGGCAAGGGCGGACTCGTTGGCAAGCACGGCGGGCATGATCGACGTGCGCGCCAAATCCAGAAAACACCCGCCCTCCATCGCAATCGTCGTTTCATACGCATGGCGGAACACTTCATAGCGCGACAGCGCTTCGCGCTCGCTCAATACATTGTACTTGGAGAACAACGCGAGCGATTCGGGCGAAATATACGCCTTGAGCGCTTCCGGCGTGGTGCGCAGATTCGGCAGGCCGCGCCGCGCCGCCTCCTCCTCCCATTCCCGCGAATACCCGTCGCCGGCGAATATGACCCGTTTGCCCGCGTTCACTTCTTTTTGGAGCACGGCCTTGAGCGCGTTGTGAAACTCCGCGCTGTGGCCCGTTTCGTCCTTGTTCGGCTTGTCGTCCGCCAGCCGCGCCTCCATGTCCGAGCACATGTCGTCAAGCGCCGCCGCCATGGTCAGGTTGAGAATCGTGTTCGGCCCCGCGCAACTCTGGGACGAACCGACCCCGCGAAATTCGAACTTGTTGCCGGTGAAGGCGAGGGGAGACGTCCGGTTGCGGTCGGAGACGTCGCGCGGAATTTTCGGCAGGCATTCGACGCCCATTTCGATAATGTCCACCCCCTCCGCGCTTCCGGACGCGTTGGCCGCGGTGCGGAGCGAAGACCCCGCCTCTATCCGGTTGATCAATCCCTCCAGTTGGTCGCCAAGATATATGGACATGATGGCCGGGGGCGCCTCGTTCGCGCCGAGTCGGTGGTCGTTGGCCGCTGTCGCGACCGAGGCGCGGATAAGCGCGGCGTGCGTATTCACCGCCTTGATGACCGCCGTCAGCATGAAAAGGAACTTGGCGTTTTCATGCGGAGTCTGGCCGGGGGTGAACCAGTTCTTTCCGTCGTTGCCGACCAGCGACCAGTTGTTGTGCTTGCCGCTGCCGTTGACGCCGGCGAAGGGTTTTTCGTGCAACAGGCAGGCAAAGCCGTGCTCCGCCGCCGTCTCGTTCAAAATGTGCATGACGAGCATGTTGTTGTCGACCGAGAGGTTCTGCTCTTCAAAAACGGGCGCCAGTTCGAACTGCGCCGGGCTGGCTTCGTTATGCCGCGTCTTGGCCGGAACGCCGAGCCGCCACAACCGCCGGTCCACATCCGCCATGAACGCGAGAATGCGGGGCTTGATATGGCCGAAGTAATGATCTTCCATTTGCTGGTGGCGGGCGGGGCGGTTGCCGAACAGGGTGCGGCCGCACATGACGAGGTCGGGGCGTTCGACATAAAAGCGGGCGTCGATCAGGAAATACTCCTGCTCGGCCCCAAGCGTCGCGCAGGGGCGGCACGCGCCTTCGATTTCGAAAAGTTTGCCGACGCGTTCGAGCTGTTTGACGAGCGCCACTTGCGAACGAAGCAGCGGCGTTTTCTCGTCCAGCGCTTCGCCGTGATAGCCCATGAACACGCAGGGGACGCAGAGGACGGCGCGGTCGGTTTCCGAGTTCAGGACAAACGCGGGCGAAGTCGGATCCCATGCCGTATAGCCGCGCGCCTCGAACGTGGCGCGGAGGCCGCCGGACGGAAACGACGATGCGTCCGGTTCTCCCTGAATCAGCTCCTTGCCGGAGAACTGCGCGAGAACGCCGCCCTTGCAGTCGGGGGTGAGGAATGCGTCGTGTTTTTCCGCCGTCGCGCCGGTGAGCGGCTGGAACCAGTGGGTGAAGTGGGTTGCGCCCTTGTCCATGGCCCATTTCTTCATGCCGTTGGCGACTTCGTCGGCCATGGCCGGGTCAAGCTGGATTCCCTTTTTTATTGTTTCGTCCAGGGCGGCGCAAACCTGCGAGGACAGGTATTTTTTCATGGCCGTTTCGTTGAAGACGTCTTTGGCGAACATTGCGACCATATTCGCCGATTCCTCGACGGATTTGTCGGCGTGGCAGTGGCAGGTTGGCATATGCATACTCTCCGTGATCGATAATGGCCCGCCGGTTGTTTTCTTCATGGGCGGTTCAATAAGTGACAATAATCGCAAAATTTTCATGAAAATG
>DAIPJX010000224.1:0-3945 GCA_036770065.1 Planctomycetota bacterium | reverse complement strand
CGAACTCCGCCAAATGCGCCGGATAAATCACGCCTTCAAACAGGGACGCCGCGTATTTTTACGGCGCGGGTTTTCCGCCGACGATTATCAGAAATTCGCCGACATCATCGCGCGGCACCCCGAATATGGCACGGTTCCGTTTTCGCCCCGTTTGGTATGGGCGAAGATGGCGCAGATCGAACGACTGGACAAGGAAATCACCATCGGCAAAAGACTTTTGGCTCCGGCCAAGGCATCATAAGGGAGTATACCGTCATGACCACCACCCCGGAAAAATGGCTTATTGTTTGCGTCAAGGATGCGCGAGGCTACACCAGAGGCCACCCCATGAGCGGATGGGAGCGGACACGCGAGGACGCCGCCGCCAAAGCCGCCGCCATGTCGGATGTGTACCCCGGCAGTTTCGTCGCCATGCCGGCGAATGATTTTTACGCCAGCATCGACGATGAAAGCGTTTGGGATAAATATGCGTCAATAACCTGATTTTCCGAATTGCACCGCCATATCACAACTTTTCAAAAACAAACACCACGAACAGCGACCGCGCCACCTTGACGCGGCCCCCTTCACACGCATTTTTCACGAGGAGACAAACACATGGTTACCAATGGACAGACCGCCATCAGCACCACCGGAATCGTCGTCACGCCGATCCCCGTCGCCTTGCTCGATCCTTCGCGCCTCAACAGGCATTGCGCCGATTCGGACGCCGACATCGCCGAACTCGCCCAGACCATAGTTGAGAACGGGCTTATCTGCCCGATCACGGCCCGCCCGCGCGACGGCGGACGCTACGAAATCATATGCGGGGAAAGACGCTGGCGGGCGTTTCGTTTGCTGGAGCGCGAAGCCATCCCTTGCTTTATCAAAGACCTTGACGATACGCAAGCGCAGATCGAGCGGATTGTCGAGAATTACCAGCGGCTCAATCCCTCATTCATGGAGGAAGGCGAAGCGGTCGCCGCCCTGATGAAGTTGACCGACCGCGATGTTTCCGAAGTCGCCAACCGACTCGCGCAAAGCGTGTCATGGGTACGCCGCCGCGCCAAGTTACCGAACCTCGCCCCGGCATGGCGGGAAGAACTCGCCAAAGACAACACTCCGTATTATTCGATACGTGATCACGTCGGCAGACTTGAAGAGCTTGCGATTTTGCCCACTGCGACACAAGAAACCATCCTTCATTCCGGCGCACTACGCTATATCAAAACCACCAAGGAAATGCGGAACATCATCGGCAAAATGTTCATGAACCTTGATGCGAAGCCGTGGACAAGGGTATGGGAGAAAAAGGCGTTCAGCGGTTCGGGGAAAAAGCGTTGCGATGCGTGCATGAAGCGAAGCGACCGGGAGAACGCCCTTTTCGCCGATCCCGACGCTCACGGCACCGGCGAAAAAATGTGTCTTGACCCGCAATGCTGGAAAAGTAAATGTCTGTCGTGGTGCCAGAGCCAGATCGAGGACAACCCCGGCATGGTTCCCATCCGGCAGGGTTACAGCTACGGCACGGACGACCTGACCGAATATTTCGGCGTCAAGCCGGTTTCCTATTACGACTGGCAGGAACGTGAAGACACCGAGGCGCGGGAAGGATACGCCGCCGTCGTCGGCGTGTTTGTCGATGGCCCGGAAATAGGAACAACGAAAAATATCTGGTTATCGCTTCCCGACGAAAACGACGAAGACGAGGGGGACAATGAGGACAGCGGCGTTTCCAATGTCCACGACTGGCGCAGATACAACGAGAACCGGCACCAGACCCGTGCGGATCTTATCAATTTGATCGCCGCCGACATCGCCGAATACCTCGCGGACATCGACACGAACGCCACCACCCCCACCGCCGAACTTGCACAGAACAAGGCAAGGGCGTGTTTCTGGTTCGGCGTCGAAGGCGCGGCCAATTACTCCGCCGCCCGCATAGACGACCCGACATGGAACCCCCTCGCCAGCGCATGGGAGAATGTCATCGAATCCCTCGCCCGGTTCGTCGCTCACATCGTCGCCGAGGACATCGCCCAACTCTACAACGGCGAGAGTGACAACATCACCGACGGCGAGAACGCCGCCGCCCTTGCCGCCATGTTTGAAATCCCCCTCGACATGATCGCCACCAGAGCGACCGATGCACTGTATAGCGCCACCAGCGACAGCCTGGGCGACGAGCGGGACGCGGCCGTCGCACCGATGGAGGACAGCCCCGAACCCGCCGAACCTGTCGCCCTCGATATGGATGAATTGATCGATCCCGATGATGCAATGCCTCTTGACGGAGCAACATACCTCGCGGCATTGGCGGAAGCCAGATAGACGCCAGAACGCGACACAGCACAGCGCGGGCAACCCAATGAGCAAGCGATACTCATTGGGCTGTCCGATTCACTGACGACAAGCCATTCGATGAACTTTTCAATAACCATTTAAAGATGATGGAATCACGCAGAAATAAAGATTATAACCCGAATATTTTCAAAGGGATATGTCTTGTTTGCGTAAAATCAATATTATCAGTACGTTATGTCGAATGCAAAAAATCGCCAAGGATGGCCGGTGTCCATCCTTGGCGATAAAAGGTAGTTCCGAACGGATACGACGATCATTTCACAAATGATTTCAACTTACAGCGTACAGAAAGATATGTAGGCAATGCAGTTTTAATGCAATTGTCAACGTGTATCCAAAAGGCGATCGCGATTGACGAATGACCGCCCAAAAGAGTATTGGGAGCTTCGTCAACCTGCATCATTTCAGGAGTTCGCACATGTATCGCTTGCCGGCACGAAACAGGAAAGCCTTGGTCAAAAACATCCGCCACTACAAAAACCTCCATTTTCCCGGTAAAGGAAGTGGGTTGCGTCTCGCCGACGAAGTTGGCGTTCCTCCCCAAGCTATTTCCAACTGGCTCAAAGGAACCCGATTGCCGACATTCATGCAATTGTATCGGCTCGCAAAGGTATTCGATGTCAGTCCGTTGGAATTATGCGGAATACATGAGGAAGGCGGGTATTCCCGAAAAACGGCACACGTCGCCATACTGCATTCAGTGTTGACGTATCATAAATATGCACTTGAATGCGATGTTAATCCGCATGTAATCGTCAAATTTCTGACAGAAATCAAATGTTTGATAGAGAATGAGTTAGAGGACGACGAATGATCAGGGTATGTCGTTATGGTGTGGTTTAATTTACAGGCCCGCTTATTCCCTGTTGATCAAATGGCATTTTATGCTATAGTCGGCGTAGGTTTTGCGGCGGACAGTCTTTGAACACAGCCACGCATCATGCGTAATAAAGGACATAACACGGCGCATTCGCTGTTATGGCCTGTTTGACTCCCGCCTGATTACCATACCTTGAAAGGGACGGTGAAATGGCCAAACGAGGCAGAAGGGCAAAAGACAAAAGCGAAGTGTCCGATGAAGCGTTGTTGATCGCGTACAAAATCCGCGAGGCGCGTCTCAAGAAATATGCAACCGCCAAGGAAGCGGCGGAGAAGTACGGCGCTGGCCCGTCGCACTGGTCGCATTGGGAAACGGCGATGGCGACCCCGTACAAATCGGCGCTCGAAAAGCTGGCGAAGTTTTTCGGCGTCAACATCGACTACTTCACCACGGAGCCGGAGGATTGGGAAAGCAAGAAGAGCGAGTTTCTTCACGAACTGCGCGGAAGGGCGAGACGGCAAAAAGACTTTTATCAGTCACCCGACGCATTGCCGACCGATTCCGGCCATGACGCCTCCCACAAGGGAGGCGAACAGGGCGACGCCGGACTCGACATCTTCATGCAGATTGTCGAACTGGTCAGCAAAGCGCGTAAAAAGGTGGATGATGGCCTCATGGACGGGCAGACATACGACAGGCATATGAAAACCATATCCAACATGATCGACGTGAGTGCATTTCAGAAGAAGAAATAACGAAGCCCCCTGGAAATCCGGGGGGCT
>DAIPJX010000029.1:0-14835 GCA_036770065.1 Planctomycetota bacterium | reverse complement strand
TGCCGCACCATTATACGATGGTGCGGCGTTTTTTTTTACTCTCAAATATTCGGAATTTGTTGTATTTAGGAGTGTAGTGTATTTGATTTTTCCGAATAAAGTGGTATTTTAATTGCAATGCATTGATTTTTGTTGCGTTGTATGTTTTATTGGAATTTGGTGTAACTGGACTTTTGGGGCTGTTTATGGTGGAAATCGATAAAATCTGCCTGAGCTTATCCAAAAAAAAATGATATTTTCCCAGTGAAATAGTTGCATTAACTTTGAATTCGTTATACAGTAAATATAGGAGTTGATTAAAAAACGAGGTTTGCTATTATTACAAGAACATGTGGATTGCAACAAATTGTATATTGCCTTTTGAATGCAGAAAGTGTTTACTTATAGTTGTGATAGTCGGTATATGCCCGGCATTGTTTCTCGATTTGAATGCGGAGTGTTTGGGTGTTTTTTTAGTCTTGCGCCATTGAGTTTGTCTCGTGAACAAATCTACCCGTTGCTGGTCCTCATCCGTCAGTGAAATTGGTGGCTGCGCATAACGATGCGATTCGGCGGCGCATTTATGAAGCGGTTCGTAATGAACAAGGAAGGAAAGGGGTTGGTCATGCCAAAAGATATCAAGGCCGAGTTTGGCCGTCTTATGCGTCTTTCGCGTGATGCCAAGGGAATGTCTCGCGCGACATTGGCCATGCGGTTGGGAATCAGTCCGAAAACAATCCAAAGCTGGGAAATGGGAAGGACGTTTATAGAACGGCTTGATCTTATACCGCAGTTGGAAGCGGAGCTGGAATGCTCATTGTCGGCGCTGATTGCGAAAGCGACCGGAGCGACGGTGGCAACCGGAATGGTTGTTCAGGAAACATCGGCCGCGCTGGAAGAACATCAGATGGGCGCGGCCAGCCAGCAAAAGCTGTTGACCCGTCCGGGACCGTTGTCGCCCCGGTTTACGCTGACGACCGCCGCCGCCGCCGCCGCGAATGGCGGTGCGGACAGGTTTGAAATAGACTGGGTCTCCGTCCCGATGCTGAAACCCGGAGCTGTGCTCAATCCCGTGTTTGAAATCCAGCCGCGCGATGTTATGAAACACGTCATAATCCCGCGGGAATGGGTTCCCCGCGCGGGAGTGCTGGTTGCGGTGCGGATGGGCGATTCCGCCATGATGCCGATGATTCCGTTGGGGGCGGTCGTGATTATCGATCTTCGCCCGGTTCCCCTGGACCGGGCCATCGGCCGTATCGCCGCCATGGATTTCGTCGGCAAGGGGCTGCGCATCCGGCGGGTCGTCCGCGACATGGCGGGCGAACGCTACTATGGCGCGAGCATTACCGAGCACGGCCGGGCGCAAATTCAGATTCGCCCCACCAAGGGAGACCGTGTGCTGGGAGAGGTGATAGGCGTTCTTGCCTCGCTTGCGTAATTTGACTTGACGCGCGGGTCGGCGTATGCCATGCTGCACGGCGGGAACACGTTCCCGGAAAACGGTTTCGAATCGGAACGCCCGATTCATGACAGTTTTCCCGGGAGGTGTTCCCGCTTTTTTTGTTTCCGGCACCGAACGGGAGTGCACAGTAAGGAGGAAATAATGGGTGAAATCAAAAAATTCATTAAGCACCACTATCGCCATTTCAATGCGGCCGCTTTGGTCGACGCGGCGGAAGGGTATGTACGGCACCTGGACAATGGCGGGAAAATGCTGGTTGCCATGGCCGGCGCCATGTCCACCGCCGAGCTTGGGCTGAGCCTTGCCGAAATGATTCGGCAGGACAAGGTCCACGCCATCTCCTGCACCGGCGCGAACCTCGAAGAGGACGTGTTCAACCTTGTCGCGCACAACCATTATGTTCGCGTGCCCGAGTACCGCGATTTTACCCCGCAGATGGAGCAGGAACTGCTGGACAAGCATTTGAACCGGGTTACCGACACCTGCATTCCGGAAGAAGAGGCGATTCGCCGCATCGAAAACGAAGTGCTGGAACTCTGGACCGAAGCGGACAAAAAGGGCGAGCGCCTGTTTCCCTATCAGTTCATGTACAGGCTGCTTCTTTCCGGCAAGCTGGAAAAAAGCTATCAAATCGATCCGAAGAATTCGTGGCTGCTTGCCGCCGCCCAAAAGAACATTCCGATAATTGTTCCGGGATGGGAAGATTCGACCCTTGGCAATATTTATACAAGCCACGTGATGTCCGGCGACATCAAGAATGTGCACACGGTCCGGACAGGCATCGAGTACATGGCGTTTCTGGCCGAGTGGTACCGGGCGGAAGCGCCGAAAAACTCCATCGGTTTTTTCCAAATCGGCGGCGGCATTGCGGGCGACTTCACCATTTGCGTCGTTCCGATGCTGCGGCAGGATTTGCGGCTTGATATGCCGCTTTGGGGTTATTTCTGCCAGATCAGCGATTCCACCACGTCGTACGGCAGTTATTCCGGCGCGGTTCCGAACGAAAAAATCACCTGGGAAAAATTGGCCGTCGATACGCCGAAATTCATCGTCGAATCCGACGCCACCATTGTCGCGCCGTTGATTTTCGCCTATGTGCTGGATCAATAGCCATGGCGGCGATTCGGAAGAAAAACGCGCGGACGCGGTATAACCCGGGCGCGTTTCTCGATCTCCCGGCCGAGGCGAGCGCGTACGAAACGGCGCGGGTCGTTGTCCTGCCGTTGCCGTACGAGGAATCCGTTTCCTACGGAGGAGGCACGGCGGGCGGCAGCGACGCCATTATCGCCGCGTCGCAGCAGGTTGAGCTGTACGATCCCCCGACCGGCACGGAACCGGCGCTGGAATACGGCGTGCACACGCTGAAAACGCCGGCGTTTTTCAAGAAAAGGCATGGCAAGAACCACGCCGCACGCACCATGGACGCCATCGGCGAAGAAGTCGCCCGCCATCTTGCGGCGGGGAAATTCGTTGTCGGCCTTGGCGGCGAGCATACGGTCAGTTACGGCGTTGCCAAAGGGGTGGAGAAGGCGCTGGGAGAATTCTCCCTCGTCCATATCGACGCCCACGCCGATTTGCGCGACGCGTACGGGGACAATCCGTACAGCCACGCGTGTGTTGTTCGCCGTATCGCCGAAATGCCCGGATGCCGGAAGATCATGCAGCTTGGCATTCGTTCCACGACGGAAGAGCAGGTCGTGTATGCCGGCGAACGGGGCATTAGAACCTGGTATGCCTGGGATATTCACGGCAAAAAAGAGTGGCAAAGGCAACTGGGGCGCATGGTGGCGAAAGAACGCGTCTTTTTCACCTTTGACGTTGACGGGCTGGACCCGTCCATTGTGCCCGCCACCGGCACGCCCGAACCGAACGGACTCACTTGGGGCGAGATGGAGGACATAGTTCGCATCGTCGCCGATTCCTCGAACGTGTGCGCCATGGACTGCGTGGAGCTTGCGCCGGTCCGGGGGTTGCATTATGCGGATTTCGCCGTTGCCAGAGCCTTGTACGCGATTGTTTCGCGGTTTGTCCAATGAAAAACGGGCGGTTGCCGATTGACATGGGGCGGCAATGCAACGACAATGTATCAGGAAATACCGAGCGTCTCCGGTCCTTCTGGGCCGGAGAGTTTTTATACGCTGTATGCGTTGTGCATGAGGAGGATGCAGATGGAATTCGCGACTGTGCCGGAAGCGTTGGAAATATTGCGGGCTGGCGGAATGGTTGTGCTGGTCGATGATGAAAATCGGGAAAATGAAGGCGACCTGGTTGCGGCCGCCGAGTTGACCACGCCGGAAACAATCAATTTCATGGCGACCCATGCCAAGGGGTGGATTTGCCTGACGCTCGAATCCGAAGCGTGCGAACGGCTCCAACTGCCGCAAATGGTGCGCGACAACCAGGCGCCGCTCGGCACCGCTTTCACCATTACAATCGAAGCGCGCGAAGGCGTGACCACCGGCATCAGCGCCTACGACCGGGCGCATACCATCAACATCGCCGCCGACCCGAAGGCGACGGCAGCCGATTTTGTCCGCCCCGGCCACGTCCAGCCCATTCGCGCCCGCGATGGCGGCGTTCTGGTCCGTACCGGCCAGACCGAGGGATCCATCGACTTGATGAAGCTTGCCGGATTGCGTCCGGCGGGCGTTATCTGCGAAGTCATGAACGACGACGGCACCATGGCCCGTTTGCCCAGGCTGGAGGAATTTTGCAAAACGCATAACCTGAAGCTCCTGTCGGTGGCGCAGATCATCGAATACCGCCGCCGCACCGAACGGCTTGTCCGGCACATAACGTCCGTGGATATGCCGACCGCCAACGGGCATTTCAAGCTGCATGCCTATCGTTCCGATTTGCAGGCGGAGACGCATCTCGCGCTGACCCTGGGCGATGATTTGTTTCCGGGCGCGCCCGCTTCCGACGATCCTGTGCTTGCCCGCGTTCACTCGGAGTGCTTGACGGGCGATGTGTTTCATTCGCTCCGGTGCGATTGCGGCGAACAGTTGCAGGCCGCGATGCGCATGGTGCAGGAACGCGGTCGCGGCATCGTCGTGTATATGCGCCAGGAAGGCCGGGGCATCGGTCTTGACAACAAATTGCGCGCGTACGCATTGCAGGAACAGGGCCTGGACACGGTTGAAGCGAATCTGGAACTCGGGTTCGCCGCCGATTTGCGCGATTACGGACTGGGAGCGCAAATCCTGACCGACCTCGGCGCCCGCAAACTCGAGTTGATTACCAACAACCCGAAGAAGGTCGCCGGACTCTCCGGATATGGGCTGGAAATCACCAGGCGCGTTCCGATCGCCATGCCGCCCCATACGGAAAACTGCCGCTACCTCAATACCAAACGGACCAAACTCGGACATATGCTGCCCGCGGACATACACGCAAACTCATAAAGGAGAATTTCCATGCCCACAACTCTCGAAGGCCAACTCAATGCGTCCGGCATGAAGAGCGCCATTGTCGTCAGCCGGTTCAATTCATTCATAACCGAACGCCTGGTGGAAGGCGCGATTGACGCGCTTGTCCGCCACGGCGCCTCCGACGCCGACATTGCCGTTATTCGCGTTCCCGGCGCGTTTGAAATTCCGGTCGCGGCCAAAATGGCCGCCGCCAATCCGAAGTTCGACGCGGTTATCGCGCTTGGCGCGGTGATTCGCGGCTCGACTCCGCACTTCGATTATGTCGCTGCCGAAGTGTCCAAGGGCCTGGCCCATGTCGGTCTGGATGCACAGAAACCGGTTGCGTTCGGCGTGCTCACCACGGACACTATCGAACAGGCGATTGAACGCGCCGGCACCAAGGCCGGCAACAAGGGGTTTGACGCCGCCATGACCGCTATTGAAATGTTCACCCTGATGAAGCAATTGAAAGGCTAGCATGCGCCCACGAAGCATAGGCCGCCGGCTTGCTTTGCAATACTTGTTCATGGCCGATATGAATCATTTTGCCGGGGTGGAAGCGCCCGGCGATTTTTTCCGCGTTCAGCGCGCCGCCGCCAGGGATACGGCGCCGGAGGGTTCGGACGGGGCGTTTTTCGACAAGGACGATCCACACCAGGACGAGGCGGAGGCGTTCGCCTTTTCCCTGATCCGCGAAGTCGAGAACAATCGCGACGCAATCGACTCGTCGATTGAAGCGGCCGCCCGGAACTGGTCCGTCTCCCGCATGGGAGCGATAGAACGCAACGTCATTCGCATTGTCGCCGCTGAATTGCGGCTTAACTCATCGCCGCGCGGCGTCATTATGGACGAAGCGGTGGAACTTGCTAAGCGTTTCGGTGATAAAGAATCGGGCGCTTTCGTTAACGGCATAGCAGACAAACTGGGAGCGCCCCGTGGCTGACAAATCAATCGATCTTCATGTGCACAGCACCTTTTCCGACGGCAAATTGACGCCGGTCGAACTGGCCGCGCGTGCCGTGCATAACAATGTTTGCGCTCTTGCCATTACCGATCACGATTCGTTGGCCGGCATGGAGGAGAAGCAGGCCGCGTGCGATTCGGCCGGTATCGAATGCATATGCGGGGTGGAGATTTCCTGCGAACTGGACGGGCGGGAAGCGCATGTCCTGTCGCTGTTCGCCGATCCCGAGTCGCCTCACCGTTCCCGTCTCGATTCCATGCAGACGTCGCGCGAGCGGCGCATGGAGAAGATGATCGAGAAGCTGGCGGGCATCGGCATCACCATGACCATGGAAGAGCTTCAGGTCGGCGAGGACGGCGCATATGGCCGTCCGCATCTGGCGCGGGCGTTGGTGGCGAAGGGCATTTGCAAAAGCGTGAACGAGGCGTTTGCCCGCTTTTTGTATGACGGCGGCCCGGTTCATATCGAGAAGAGCCGGTTCAGCGTTGCGGAGGGGATTGTTTTGGCGAAGGAATTGGGCGGCGTGGCCGTTATCGCCCATCCCGGCATCAGCGGCCTGATTCCGCATCTGGATGAATTGTTCGGGATGGGGCTGGAAGGAGTTGAGGTCTATCATCCCAAGCACGGCGGCGAAACGATCGCGGGACTTCTTCGCTATTGCCGCGAGCGGAATCTTCTTGTTTCGGGCGGAAGCGATTTTCACGCGCCCGGCGACGGCGCGGATATAGGCGCGAGCAAAGTGCCGGTGGATGTGCTTGAAACGCTTCGACGCGCCGCTTTGGCGAGAAAGGCTGGATAAATGGGTTTTTTCGACAAGATTCGCTCCGGCCTGAAAAAGACCCGCGACATCCTGTTTATGGATGTGCGCGACGTTTTCCGCATTGGCAGGCGGGTTGACGACGAGTTGCTTGCCGAGTTGGAAGAGAGTCTTATCAAGGCCGATGTCGGTCCCCGCATCGCGATTGAGGTGGTTGACGAGATACGCGACAAGTACCTGAACAAGGAAATCGAGAATGCCGGGGATATCCTGGAATATTTGAAAAAAATGTTGTCCGAAGGGCTTCAGGGCGAAGGCGCGGAAAATATCAACAAAAGTTCCGACGGCCCGACCCTAATCCTCATGGTCGGCGTCAACGGCACCGGCAAAACGACCACGACCGCCAAGCTGGCCAAATTTCTCAAGGACGGCGGCGCGAACGTTATTCTCGCCGCCGCCGATACCTTCCGCGCCGCCGCGGGCGAGCAATTGGATATTTGGGCGAATCGGGTCGGGGTCGACATTGTCCGCCACGCGGACGGCGCCGATCCGGCCGCTGTCGTCTTCGACGCGTGCGACGCAGCCATTGCCCGCAAGGCCGATTATGTGCTGGTCGATACGGCCGGTCGCATTCATACCAAGGCCAATCTGATGCAGCAGCTTGAAAAGATTCACCGCGTCGCGGCGAAGAAGATTCCGGGCGCTCCCCATGAGGTTTTGCTTGTTCTCGACGCGACGACGGGCCAGAACGCGTTGTCGCAGGCCAAGGTGTTTACCGAGGGCGTGGGCGTGACCGGTCTGGTTTTGACCAAGCTCGACGGCACGGCCAAGGGCGGCGTCGTCATCGCCATCAACCGTCAGGTGAAGTTGCCGATCAAGTTTATCGGGGTTGGCGAGAAGGAAAACGATTTTGCTCCGTTCGACGCGAAGGAATTTGTCGACGCGTTGTTTGTCGGCGTGGATATGGAGGAGGATGCGTGATGGCGGATGGCGTATTGTTTGGCGACCGTTTGGATATGGCTGTGCGCAGGCGGAAGAGCGTTGCCGTTGTCGGCATTGACCCGACGCTTGCGATGCTTCCTCCCGAATTGGCGCGCCGGATGGAGGGCGAGAGCGGGGTGTTTGCGGCTCTTGGCGAGTTTTGCCTTGGCATTGTCGCGGCGGTTGCGGATTTGGCGGTTGCGATCAAGCCGAACATTGCGTTTTACGAAGCGTTCGGTCTGCATGGCTTGACTGTGTATAAATCGGTCTGTTTGGCTGCGTCTTCCGCCGGTTGTCTGGTTATTGGCGATGTCAAGCGAAACGATATTGGTTCCACCGCCGCAGCGTATGCCGCCGGTCTTCTTGATTGTCCGAGGGTCAATCTTCTCGATATGGAGAAATCGCTTGATCCCAAGGAATTCCAGAATCGTGTCGGGCCGCTTTTGGGCCCGCACGATGCGTTGACGTTGAATCCGTATATGGGTTCCGATTCGGTGTTGCCGTTTGTGGAGCGCGGCGTTGATCGGGGGCAGGGGTTTTTTGTATTGGTGAAGACGTCCAATCCGTCCAGTTGCGAGTTGCAGGATTTGCGTTTGGCTGATGGCGGGACGGTTGCCGAGGCGGCGAGTGGTTTGGTTGCCGGTTGGGGCGAGGGGTATGTTGGGGCGTCGGGGTTGTCTTCGGTTGGCGCGGTGGTTGGCGCGACACATCCGGCGGAGCTTGGCCGGTATCGCGAGTTGATGCCGAATTCGCCGTTTCTTGTTCCGGGGTATGGTGCGCAGGGCGGTACGGCCGCGGATGTGGTTCCGGCGTTTCGTCGGGACGGTTCGGGTGCGGTTGTGAATGCGAGTCGCAGTATTTTGCAGGCGTGGAAGAAGGAGGATGCGCCTGAAGATTGGCAAGGCGCCGCTCGCCGTGCGATTATTGCCATGAATGCCGACTTGAACGATGCGCTGGACAAGGCCGGCAAGCTGAGTTTTTAGCGCTTCCCTTTATGCTGCCAAATAAAAAAACTGGTCCGGCCTTCCGCTGGACCAGAAATTCTCCGGGATGATGTGTGTCGGATGCCTTCGGCGTGGAATGCTACATGCGGACGGAAGGTCTGTCCGTGCCCTCGCCAAGATACGTGCTCTTGACCTGCGGATCATTCAGTAAATCGGACGCCTTGCCCTCCAATACCAACCGACCAACCTCAAGCACATACGCACGGTCCGCAAGCTTCAACGCGGCACGAGCATTCTGCTCAACCAGAATAATCGTTACCCCCGCCTGATTAATCGACTTGATCGTCTGAAAAATGGACTTGACCAACAACGGCGCAAGACCAAGACTCGGCTCGTCCAAAAGCAACAACTGCGGATTCGCCATAAGCGCGCGCCCAATGGCAAGCATCTGCTGCTCGCCACCCGACAACGTTCCCGCCATCTGCTCCTTGCGCTCCCATAACCGGGGAAACAACTCGTAAATCCATGCCAACCGTTTCGCCGACGCCGCATCGTCAGTACGAGTAAATGCGCCCAAAACAAGGTTTTCCTCAACCGACATCGGACCAAAAACACGCCGCCCCTCAGGCGATTGCGTAATCCCCAATCTCACAACCTCGTAACTCTTCATCGTATCAATACGCTGTCCAAGAAAATGAATCGAACCGCTTTGGACCGGCGCAAGCTGGCTGATTGCCATAAGCGTCGTGCTCTTCCCCGCGCCGTTCGCGCCGAGAATAGTGACAAGCTCACCCTTCTCCACCGCAAGACTAAGATTGTGAACCGCCACGACAGGCCCGTAGGCGACGGTCAATTCGCGAATTTCCAGCATGACTGTCTCCTAATCGTCGACGCCCAAATATGCCTCAATCACTTTCGGGTTCTTCTGAATCTCTTCCGGCGGTCCCTGCGCGATATCAGAACCATTTTCCATAACCACCAGCTTGTTGCATATTTTCATGACAAACCCGATGTCGTGCTCAATCAGCATGACCGTAATGTCACGCGCTTTTATCCGCCCAATCAGATGACGCAATTCGAGCGTTTCCTGATCGTTCATTCCGCCGGCGGGTTCGTCGAGAATAATCATTTTCGGTTCGGTCGCGAGCGCACGGGCGATTTCAAGACGACGCTGATCGCCGTAGGACAGGCTGCCGGCGCGGTTTTTCCACATGTCGGCGAGACCGACAAACTCCAACTCCTCCATGGCCCTGGTCATTGCGACCTTTTCTTCGCGCACCTGGTGCGGCAAGCGAAGAATGGAAGATATGATCCCGGCTCGCATGCGGCAATGACAGCCCGAGAGCACGTTTTCCAAAAGGGACATGTGCGGAAAGAGCCGGATGGTCTGGAAGGTGCGGGCGAGGCCAAGCTTGACAATATCGTGCGGCTTCAACCGGTCGATTCGGTGGCCTGCGAAAAATATGTTGCCGCCATCCGGCGGAGTTGCGCCGGTGACCAGATTGAAGACGGTGGTTTTTCCCGCGCCGTTCGGTCCGATCAGTCCGACAACGTCGCCGCGTTCAACGGCGAAGGATACGCCGCCGACAGCGACCAGTCCGCCGAATGTTTTTGTCAGGTTTTTCAGTGACAGGAGAATCATTTGTATTTATCCGCAAAAGGTTTCGGCAGGGTATACGAGCGCGGCTTTGGGGGAAGAAGTCCTTGCGGCCGGAAAATCATCATTATGACGAGCGCTGCGCCGAAAAAAAGCATGCGGCTGTTTTGCAGGCCCCGAAAAAGTTCCGGCAAACCCACGACCAAAAAGGAGCCGAGGAGCACGCCTTTCTGATTGCCGCTTCCGCCCAGAATGACGATGGTGAAGAGAACGACCGATTCCCAGAAATTGAACGACCCGGGCGAAATGGTGCGCATTTGGCTTGCGTAAATGGTGCCGACGAATCCGGCCCATACCGCGCCGATGACAAAGGCGAGGAGTTTGTAGAGGGCGGTATTGACGCCCATGCTCTCGGCGGCGATGGCGTCTTCGCGAATGTATTTGAGCGCGCGCCCGAAACGGGAATGCTCCAGCCAGTGGAACAGGATGAGCGAGATCGCGGCGAATCCCCATATCAGATAAAAGAAGTGGTGAGGCCTCGTCAGGCGCAGCCCGAACAGGACGGGCCGGGCGATGCCGACAATGCCGTTTGAGCCGCCGGTCAGCCCGAAAACGTCGTTGACGAGGGCGATGCGGACGATTTCAACAATGCCGATGGTGACGACGAGAAGGTAGTCGCCGCGCAGGTGGATGATGGGAGCGGCCACGGCGAGAGCGAAAAGTCCCGCCAGGAGTCCGGCCACGGGCATGGTGTACATGATGGGCCAGCCGTATGTCGTGTTGAGGACGGCGGTGGTGTAGGCTCCGACGGCGAAGAAGGCGGCGTGTCCCATATGGAACATGCCGGCGTGGCCGAGGATGATGTTGAGGGACAAGGCGAGAATCGCGTACATGCCGACCATGTTGAGGACGTCGAGCCAATATGGGCCGACGTTGAATTTCGGGATGCAGAAAAACAGGATGATGGCCGCGAATCCAAGAACGCGGAGAGCGGAGTCTTTCGTCATAATTTTTCAGCCACCCGTTCACGCAGAATCCCGGTCGGCCGTACGACGAGGATCAGGATAAGGACCATGAAGGTGATGGCGTCGCGCCATGCGAGCGAGACATAGGCGGCGCCGAATGCTTCGACGAGTCCGAGGAGGAGTCCGCCGAGCATTGCTCCCGGGATGTTTCCGATGCCGCCGATGATGGCGGCGGTGAAGGCTTTGAGTCCGTAGAGTTGTCCCATGTTGAAATTGATTTGGCCGTAATAGATTCCGACCATGACGCCGGCGAGTCCGCCCAGGGCGGGGCCGATGAGGAAGACTATGGCGATGACGCGCCGGACGTCGATGCCCATGAGTTTTGCCGCGCCCTGATCGATTGCGGAGGCGCGGATTGCCATGCCCATTTTGGTCCGGTTGATGAAGAAGTAAAGGATGAGCATGATGGCGACGCTGGCGACGAGGACAAGGATGCGGATAAGCGGGATGTGCTGTCCGGCGAATTCGATGGTGAGGTTCGGCAGCAAGTCGGCTGGGTACGCGCGATAGCGTCCGCCCCACAGGAGCATGATTGCGTTTTGGAAAAAGATGCTTGCGCCGAGGGCGGAGACGACGGCGGCGAGCCGGTTTGATTTTCGAAGCGGCCTGTAGGCGACGCGTTCAAGCATGTATCCCGCGAGAGCCGAGAGCCCCGCCACCATGACGAGGGTGATGGCGAGCGCCGCGCCTGTTCCCACGGTTCCGGTGAGGCCGAGGGAGACGAGCATGGTGAAGCCAATATAGGCGCCGAGCGCGAACAGTTCGCCGTGGGCGAAGTTTATCAACTTCAGCACGCCGTAGACCATGGTGTAGCCGAGCGCTATAAGCGCGTAGATTCCGCCGACGGCGAGGCCGTTGGTGAGTTGCTGGATAAATACTTCCATCGGTGACCTTTTACAAAAAAATGCATCCGGACTCAGGGCAGCAGTTCGAACTCGCCCTCGCCGTTCACTTGATAGAGCCTGTACACGTCTCCCACGCGGTCGCCTTTTTCATTGAACGCGATAGGCCCGGTGAAGCTTACGAAATCTTTCAGATCGTTATGCAGATATTCGCCGATGGCTTCCGCCGTAGGCTCGACGTGGCGGAGCGCTTCGGCGATGACCAGAAACGCGTCGCCCGCCATGACGGACCAGACGGAAGTTGGTATTGAATTGTATTTGGCTTTGTACTTTTCAATAAACGCGGCGGCATCGGGTCCGGTCAGGTCCATGGGGCCGGGAGGGCTGATGAAATAGTATCCTTCGGCGGCTTCCTTGCCGGCGATTTCGACAAGCGCGGTGTTGTTGGTTGCGTCGCCGCCGATCATGGGGATATTCCATTGCATGTCCTTTTTCTGGCGGAGGAGCATGCCGGACTCGGGGTAGTAGCCGGTGTAGACGATGATGTCGGGGTTGAGCGTTTTCATTTTGACGAGGGTGGTTGTGAAGTCGCGATCGCCGGGCGTCACCGCGTCGTAGAAGACGATGTCGAGTCCGGCCTCCTTGAACAATGCTTGCGATTCTTCGGCCAGGCCTTTGGCGTAGGAACTGTTGTCGTGAAGAAGGGCGATTTTTTGATGGCCCATATTTTGCACTGTTTTCGCGAGAACTTTGCCCTGGTCGTCGTCCCTGGGACAGGTGCGGAAGAAGAGGGGCATTCCTTTTTCCGACAGACGGATCGCGGTCGAGCCGGTGGCGATTTGCAATATGCCGTCGTCATCGTAAATGCCTTGCGATGCTTCCGTTACGGCTGAACCGTAGGTTCCGATGACGGCGATGACGCCCGAACTGATCAATCGTTGCGATGCGAGGGCGGCGGTTCTCGGGTCTCCGGCGTCATCGCCGACTTCGATGCGGATGGTGTTGCCGTTTATGCCGCCGTTTGCGTTGACGTCGTCGGCGAGGATGGTGACGACGTTGACCATGTCCTGTCCTTCGGCGGCCCATGCGCCGGTGACGGCGCCCATGACGCCGAGGACGATTTCGCCCGCCGATGCGGTGGGGGACAATGCGAGACAGAGGCAGAATGCGGCGAGCGACGCGATTTTTTTCATAACATCTCCCTGGAGATAAGCGTTTGCTGGATATGGCATGCCGGGGCTTTTGCCGTCAAACCGGGAGATTATAGCGTGCTCCGGCAAATCGCGCAAGATTCAATACGAACGAAAGCGGCAATACAGCCGGAAACGTCATTTCGGCTTGACCTGTCGATGATATCCGGATATGAACAATATTGATGAATGTGAACACGTTTCCCCATGTTCGGGGATAGGTGAGGAACCGGGTCCTCTTTGTAAAGGAGAGCATATGGATACGGGTCTGTTATCGCTTATTTATCTTGTAATCATGGTGGGGTTAATCATTCTGTTTACGGGCAAATGGAAAATCAATGCGTTTTTTGTGCTTGTCACGATTGCGTTTGCGTACGGCGGTCTTATCGGCATGCCGTTTACGGACATTATCGCGAACATCAAATCGGGGTTTGGCGGTACGCTTTCAAGTATCGGCATCGTCATCATAGCCGGCACGATCATGGGGATAATTCTTGAAAAAACCGGAGCCGCCCTTGTCATGACCAGATCGATTCTCGCCCTTGTCGGCAGGGACCGTTCGCCGCTCGCCATGAACATGGCCGGGTTGGTGGTGTCGATTCCGGTGTTCTGCGATTCGGGGTATGTCATCTTGTCGCCGCTCAACCGCGCTCTTGCGAAGGAGAGCGGCAAATCGATGGCGGTCATGGCGGTGGCGCTTGCCACCGGGTTGTACGCGACGCACACGATGGTGCCTCCGACGCCGGGTCCGATTGCGGCTGCGGGCACGCTGAATGCCGATTTGGGTCTGGTTATTTTGTATGGTTTGATTGCATCCATTCCTGCGGCTCTTTCGGGGTATTTTTGGGCGTTGAAGGTTGCGAGTAAATACGATATTCCGGCGGAGGGCGGCGAATCCTATTCGGAATTGATGAAGAAGTACGGCAAATTGCCGTCGACGTTTGCGTCGTTTTTGCCGCTGGTATTGCCGATTGTCCTGATTTTGCTCAAGTCGTTTGCCGATCTTCCGTCCAGGCCGTTTGGCGCCGGCGGCTTCGGGGCGTTTATTTCCAGTATTGGCGATCCGGTTGTCGCGCTTCTTATTGGCGTTGTTTGCTCGCTGTTTCTGGTTCCCTGGAAAGACATGTTGACGGCGACGGACAACTGGATGGGGCAGGGCATCAAGGATGCGGCGATTATTATCGCGATTACCGGCGCGGGCGGATCGTTTGGCCGCATTTTGCAGGGGTCGCCGATGGTGTCGTATATCGAGACCAATTTGTCGACAGCCAGCATCGGCATTTTTCTGCCGTTTTTGATTTCCGCCGCCATCAAGACGGCGCAGGGGTCGTCGACGGTTGCCATTATCACGACGTCGAACATTATGGCGCCGATGATTGCGAACATGGGGTTGAATCCGGCGCTTGTCGTGATTGCGGTCGGCGCGGGCGCCATGGTTGTTTCGCACGCGAACGACAGTTACTTCTGGGTTGTTTCGCAATTCTCCAACCTGCCGGTCAACATCGCATACAAGGTATACACGACGGCGACGGCGGTTGAGGGCGTGGTGGCGATGGTGGTTGTTTATTTCATGTCGCTGATTGTCGGCTGATAACCGATAATTAACAATTAACAATGAATAATGAACAATGGAGATGGTATGAAAGACGTGTGAGGCGAAAACAGTTTTCCGTATGAGAATATC
>DAIPJX010000028.1:0-14876 GCA_036770065.1 Planctomycetota bacterium | reverse complement strand
ACGCGCCCGATGCACCCCTGGTGCGGCGAAGTCGTCCGGACGCCATGACGACAACACGGAAGCCAGGCGGATAACCCTGTCCGGGCGCAACGGGTACCTGGTCGCGACGGCGCGCCATTCGTTGTTGTGCCGGGCCAGCTTGACGCTTTCGCCGCCGCGCCGGATATCGATGAAGCGGATCGCGCTTGCGCTGTATCGCGGACATGCAAGCGGGAACAATTCGTTCACCCGCTGAAAATAATGCCGGAACCGCCAGCCCGGAAGATAAAACAAATGTTCGGGGAGATCCGACGATTCGACCCACATGCCGTCATCCATGCGATCGGGCGCGGCGGCAATGGTCTTGACCGCGCCGTCGTCCATACGGATTTCGAGCGTATGCGTCGGCGCATTGAGACCATACGCTTCCCTGTTTGCGGGATCGCCCACTTCGGCGATGCGGAAATCCGCGACATCGGCAAGCCAGCGAAGAAATTCCGGCGACTTCCACACGCCGCCCGGCATGACGCCTCTATACTCCCACTCGCCCGATTCGGTCAGCGAAAACTCCAAACGGTTGTCGGGGTAATCGGCAATGAACGACGAAGCCCTGTCCGGGTCGAACGCGAGCACCCTCGTCTCCAGCCATGGTTCGTTCCGGGGCAGCAGGCCGGTTTCGTTTTTCCACAAGCCCATGTCGCCGCGCACATCTCCATGCACCAGGACGACCTCGTCCGTGTCAAGCATCCGGGCATACGCCGAGTCATACGATCCTTCCGGACTGAGTCCCAGGATCATGTACGGTTTGGCTTCGCCGCCGTTTTCGCCCAGCGAAACCAGAACGCCTTCGTCCGGATCCGTCCCTGTGTCCGCCGGGTTGTCCACCCTATCCGGTTCGCCCAGGAGCGCGTTCAAAAAATTCCCGACCGACTTCGCATTGGCGGGAACGCTGTAAAGCGTTTCAATATTCCAGCCGTTGTCCGTCCGCTCCAGCCAAACCGGCTTGGCTCCGTCCGCGCCGGATATAATCACCGTCGTCACGGCGCCCGCGTTCGGGCGTGTGGTCGTGCGCGTTTCGGGGAGCGTCTCCGATGTTTCCCGTACCGCATTCGTTTCCGCTTCCGCCTTGCCGCCGCTCCGCGTGGTCGAATACCGGATCTGCGCGCCTATCAGGGCGCATACGGCGACAAGGATCAAAATTTTATATGGTGTTTTCATATCTTCTCCATGGGCGGCAACCTCCGGGTGGAGAAATCATGTTCGAGCAACCGCGACGACTCGATGGCCCGCCCGATAATATCGGCCAGCGACTTGGCCGCGCGTTCGATGGAAAAATACTCGCGCACGCCGGTCCGGCCGGTTCGCCCGAGTTCGTCTCCGGTGTCGGGCATGGCGGCCAGCAGTTCCAGCGCTTGCGCAAACATCCAGGACGGCGCTTCCGAAGAAACCAAAAGGCCGCCATTGGCATGCTGAAAAATTTCAGGAATAATGCCGAACGCCGGGCCAATCACCGGTACGCCGGCAGCCATCGCTTCCAGTAGACTTGTCCCTCTCGATTCGGGTTCCCTTGACGAAACAACAAACGCGCTCAGCCCTTCCATAAAAGCCCGGCGCTCCTTGCCTCCAAGATTGCCGAATACCTTGTGGTGGTGTTTCATGTGGTGATTTTCAAGCCGGCGGCCCAGACGGCTCCAATACCGTTCATCCTCGACTTTTCCGGCAATCCACAAGGTCGGTTGAATCGCTGTGTCCTTGAACAGGCTGTCCACCGCGTCAATCAGGATGTCGAGCCCCTTTTCCTTCCGGATCGGCGCCATGTATCCGACCGTGAACGGCGTCCGCTTGCGCGTTCGCGTTTCGGAAAAGGCGTGGATATCCACGCCGGGAGAAACCACCGCGACCCGGGAGGCGGGAAGCGCCATCAACTCGGTGGCGCGAATGGCGAAATAACGGCTGGTCGAAACGGCGACGGAAAATCGGCGGGCGTTTTTCCTGACCAGCTTTCGCGCATCGGAACGGTATGGTTCATCCAGCGCCTCGACAACCTGATCGGAACCCTGGGACAGACAGATGATCGGACAACCGAGGCTGTTCTGAAGCGGCTCCGCCATTCCCGACAATAATGCATTCGCCAAAACAACCGCATCAACCGGACCCGGATATTTCTCAACATGCTCCATCAGACGGGAAAGTTCCCGCCGCTGCTGCTTGTTTGTGCCGGAAAGCAGACTGACCGCCAGTGGACCTTGGGGATCGATACGCTTGCCCATGACGGCAAGTGAAGTCATGGAACCGGCGGCGGGACGGGGCGATCTGACGAACGACGCGAGGGTGGACGGCATATGGGACAAACGGGGAAAAATGCGGCGAAGCGTATTGTTGCCAAACGATTTGAATAGCTGCGAATATCCGTCTTCGCCTTCCATGCCGGCGGGGCCGAACAGTGAAACGGCAATAACGTCATGGCCCGCCTCGGCAAGTCCCTGCACAAAAGCCGCGTCACGTATCGTGGCGCCGCCGGCAATGACATCGTTTCCACCTACCAGGTAGAGTATGCGCATTCCTGCTCCCAAAGAGCGTTTCGACACCCTATCGTCATGATGCTTCGGCTATGTGCCCGTTTATTGTGCCTGAATTTCGGAACCACCGCAAGTACAAATGGTTCTGACGGACTCAAGCCCGAAGCGATTTCTCCGCCCACACGGCCAAATCTTCGCGTCGAATCTTGGCGTTATGTCTGATATCGGTGGGAAAGCCCGTATGGAAAAGAATGTCCAGGATTCCCGCCGTCTCCGGGTTGGCCGCGCCAAGCGTTAAGAGTTCGTCCGTCATGGATTTTTGCTGTTCCGCGGCCAGGGGTTCGGATGTCTCCACGATGATGACCGGCCGTTCAAACCCATTCGCCGCCGCAACGCCGACCAGCGCGCTCCGGTTCACCAGGGGATGCGCGACGAACACCGCTTCGCACCGGACCGAAAACAAGTCTCCGCCCTGTGTCCGCACCCTGTGCGCTTTTCTGCCGCAAAACCACAATCGGCCCTGGTTATCGTAATAGCCGACATCGCCCATTCGATGCCAGAACGATTCGCCGTCGGAAATTTTCGCCAGTGCGTCGGCTTTTGGGAGATTATGGTAGTGGCGCGAGACTTGCGGCGCCTGAACGGCGATTTCGCCAATATGCCCGTCGGGCACGACCAGATCTTCCGACCATGTTTGTATCGGTTCGTCCGTAATGGCGATAATTGCGACCCGCGTTCCCTGTACGGGCCTGCCAATGCACACGCCCTTGCCCTGTGCCGTCAAGGCGGCCGTTTCCCGAATCACTTCCCTTCCGCCGATGCACGCGACCGGCATGCCTTCCGTCGCGCCATACGGCGTGTATGTCTCGCCGTCTTCCGGCAAAATGCCGCCCAGCAAGCGTTCGTGCACCGCTGCCGGAACCGGCGCGCCCGCCATGACCACCCGTTTCAAACCGGGAAGTGAAACGCCCCGTTCCGATGCCGATGCGGACACGCGGGCCCACAGCGCCGGCGATCCGAAAGAAAACGTGCAGTTCATTTCCCGAATCGGAGTTATGACGTTATCCGGATGCACGCTGCCCGGCCTGACCGGATCCATGTCCGGAATGACCGCCGTCATGCCAAGCGCTATGGAAAACAGCGAAAATCCGGGGAATGTCGCGCAATCCTTGTCGTCGGCCGTAATGGCGAAGGTGTCGGCCAGCAGATCAATCTGCCTGTCCAGTGCGCCATGGGTGTATTCCACTCCTTTCGCCGGCCCGGTGGAACCGGTCGTGAATAAAATGGCGGCGAGTTCGTCGCTCCGCGTCGGAGCGAGCGGAAGCGTTTCGGGCGATGGTTCGCGAATATTTCGCCACGATGCGCCGCCCCACAGCCAGCGTCGTCCCACCGTTATTGCGGTTTTAAAATTGGGAAACGATCGCGGACGAACGATGCGAATCAAATGGGCGAGCGGAATGCCGACCATTGCTTCCGGCGCGAGTTCGCGCACGCATTCCAACAGTCGCTTTCCGCCCATTCCGGGGTCGATGAAGACGGGCACCGCGCCGATTTTGAACAGTGCGAAAAAGCAGGTGAAAAAATCATGCCCGGGACGAAGCATGACGAGCGTTTTCGTGCCGCGTTCTATTCCCGCTTTTGCGAGGCCGCGCGCCGCCGCGTCCGAATCGCTTTCCAGTTGGGCGAATGTGCGGGAGGTTGTCGAAAATACGCCGTGTTCACCCGGCCCCGCGCATTTCACGACCGCCGGTTTGTCCGGCGTTCTTTCCGCATGGCGGCGGAGGCGGGCTGCGATGTTGGCGTAGTTGACGTGTTTCGGCGTAGGCATTCTTTTTCGCGGCTTTGTTTACAGTTCAATCTCAACCTGAAACCCGGATAAATCCAAAGGCCGATCGCCCTCGAACGGGCGTTCGCGCTTGGCCGACTCGAGAGCGCGGGAAATAAATTCCCCGGCGGCGGGGAAATCGACTGAAAGCTCTTCGTCCCAATCCTCTTCTTCGGCTTCGCGGCGGAAATCCTCCAGCATTTCCAGCGCTTCCTCATAGGCCGCGACCGCGGCGGGAAAATCGCTCTTTTCCTGCAAAATGGATCCGATCGCATAATGGTACACCGGCGAATCGCCATGACGCACGCGCATGTCGTCCAGCAAGGCGAGCGCCTCGTCCAAACGCCCCGAATCGGCGTACACCATGGCGCGGTGCGCTTTCGGATCCTCCGAATACAAATTCGGGTACAGGTTCGGCGTGTCCAGCCGTTCCAATTCGTCGAGAATGGCTTCCGCCTTGTCGGCTTCGCCCGCTTCCATGTGTACGCGCGCCGTCTCGAGCCAGGCCGGGCCGTCTTCGGGATTGTCCTGCAAGTGCCTGTATGCGGCGTACAGGCGGACATCGGGCGAGCAGTCAACCGTATTCCATAAGCCGAACAGCAAAATGGCGCCGTAGTCCTGGCCGGTTTTCATCCGGTGGGATTCGACCATTTGCGACAACTCGTCATCGATGGGAGGCATATCAAGGGCAAAACGGCCAATCATTGCACGGGCCTTTCCAAAAATGCGCGTATTTTCGCGAGAATGGCCGCGCCTTCGTCTTCCAGAAGGTAATGCGCGGCGTTCGGGTATTCGTCAATTTCGGCGCGCGGAAAACGCTCCCGCCATATATTCAGAAAATACGGCGTAAAGCACCAGTCCCGCATGCCCCATTGCACCAACAGGGGAACGCTGTTCAAGAGCGGCGCAATGCGCTCTTCAAGCGTTTGAAACAAGGCGTGCGTTTTCGTCCCCGCCCGGAGCGGGATGTCCTTGACGAAATTGTACACGCCAATCCGGTTTGCCCATGAGTTGTACGGCAGGATAAAACCGTCCCGCACCTCTTTCGCAAGCGGCTTGACCGTCGTGCTGGTCGTCGCAAGCGAAGCGAACAGATTCAGACCGCGCACCATGAACTCGCCGAGAACCGGCCAGCGGCATGACATGATTCGAAGCGGCATGGTTCCCAGCGTAAAAGCCGACGTGTTCAGAACGACCACCCGTTTAATCCGTTCCGGATGGCGAATGGCGTAGGACAAGCCGATGGGACCGCCCCAATCGTGCACAACCAGATTGATCCGCCCGCCTTCTTCCGAAGGGGCGGGCAGAACGCCCTCGAGCCATGACTCCAGATTCGCCGCGTGTCTGGCAAGGGTATAGTCGTACCGTTGCGGTTTCGAAGAAAGGCCGCAGCCGATGTGATCGGGTACAAGGCAGCGATACGAATTCCGCAGGCCGCCAACGATGTTCCGGTAAAAAAACGACCAGGTCGGATTGCCGTGCACCATGACCACCGGCTCGCCCCCGCCTTCATCCAGGTAATGATACATTTCTCCGCCGACGTCGCGAAGGCGAAAGGCGAACGGGTATTCTTCGGCGAACACGGGAGCGTTCAATGCGTCCGGTCGCACGCCAATACGTTCCAGCCACGCATTCGGCGCGAGACCCGCGTCCTTCGCCGACAGGGATTGTCCATCCATTTACTGCCACTCCGTCCCAAGCATAAGGCATGACAACCCGCTGCCGATGCCGAGCAGCGCGGTTTTATCGCCAGGATTGAATTGTTTCTGTTCCAGGCCCAACGCCAGCGCTCCCGGCAAGGCGGCCGAGCCGGTATTGCCCATGAACATGACGGTGGGAAAATCTTTTTGTTCCTGAATCCGCAACGTTTCCAAAGTCAGCTTGGCGTGAGCGCGGCCGACTTGGTGGGTAAACACATGATCGGGCGTCTCGTTCGTCCAGCCGAGTTCCGCTTTTGTCCGCTCCCAGGTGCGGGCCGCGAGCGCGCATCCGGCGTGCAGCAGGCCCTCGCTGTCCGTATTCATAATCGGGCCTTCGGGACCGGCGTCTTTCGGATCGGCCTTGCACAATCTGTTCGCCGACGAATCCGTGCCGACCATGCCGCCCAGGAGGCGATGCCCCCCCTTTCCCGCTTCGGCGCGGGACAGCAAAACGGCGGCGGCGGCGGATCCTATTGTGAGGCTGGCGAACTGGTTTTTCAGCCGCTGGCGATTCAGCGTTCGGTCCGTCGCCAGTTTGTTCATTGTGGCATGGTACAGGTGTTCCGCCGTTTCGCCGGTGACGACGAGTCCGGCTTCGATTTGTCCCGCTTCAATCATGGTGGCGACTTGCGCCATGCCGTTCAGAACGCCAAGACAGGCGTTCGACAAATCAAAAAGGGCGCAGGCTTCGCCAAGGCCCAACATTTCGTGGACCAGGCTGGCGGTGGCCGGCTCAAGAAAATCACGGCTCACCGAGCCGTGAATCAGGCAGCCGATTTTCTCGCGGGGGAAATCCGCTTTCCGGATGGCTTCCTCGCCCGCTTGGGCGGCGACGGCGGACGGGCGCGTTCCCGGATCCCAAAAACGGCGTTCGCGAATGCCGGTCATGAGTTCCAGCCGGCCGGCCGAAAGCTTGAGCCTGTCATAAAGCGGAGCCAGCCGCGCTTCGATTTCGAGTGAGGAAACCACCCGGGGAGGCTTGATCAAGGCGACCGATTGTATGACTGTGTTTTCAAACCGCACGTTACCGTCCTTTGCTTCGCCAAAAACCGGGAAAGCGTACGCCACCCTTTACTGTGCATCCACGTCGCGAATGCTTTCTTTTTCCCGCTTCACCGGTTCGCGCCCGTACAAGCGCACCATATCGCACAACCCCTGCGAAGGCGCATTGGCCAGTTGATCGCCGGTCAAGCGCCAGCGCCACTGGTTTTCCCCCTGGCCGGGCCGGTTCATCCTGCACGAGTTCGGCAGGTTCAGCACGTCCTGCATCAACACCATCGCCGTATCGGCGACCGACGACAGGGCAAGCCGCATCAAATCCCACGCCATGCCCGAACCGTCGCGGCCAAGATAGCGCCTCGCCTTGTCCCGCTCGGCGTCGATCGCTTCCCGGGGCATATGCTCGTAATCCGGACCCTCGGCCTCGTACCAGCCGCGCGTGGTGTCGTTGTCGTGCGTCGCGACATAGCAGACCGTATTTGGTTCGTATGTATGGGGCAAATACGATTCCGCCCCGTCGGCAAAGGCAAAATGCAGCACCTTCATTCCGGGCAAACCGTTTTCCATGCGCAGCGCATCCACCGCCGGAGTGATGACGCCGAGGTCTTCGGCGAGGATGGGGAGGTTTTCACCCAGTTCCCGTTTCAGCACATCGAACAGTTCCTGTCCCGGGCCAAGCAGCCATTTTCCGTTGACGGCCGTGGTCTCTCCCTTCGCCACCGACCAATACGCCTGGAATCCGCGAAAATGGTCCACCCGCAACATGTCAACCATGGCGAGCGACGCTTTGATGCGTGTGACCCACCATTGGAAATTATCCTGTTTAATCCGTTTCCAATTGTAGAGCGGATTGCCCCACAACTGTCCGGTCGCGGAAAAATAATCCGGCGGTACACCCGCCATTGCATCCGCCCGGCCGTCGTCGTCCAGTTGAAAATATTCCGGGCAGGCCCACACATCCGCCGAATCGTGTGCGCAATAAATCGGAATGTCGCCGAGGAAGCGGACGTTGCGCGCGTGCGCGTACGTGTGGAGCAGATGCCACTGGCGGAAGAAAAGAAATTGGCAAAACATGTGGTAGCGGACTTCGTGCGCCAACAGTTTGTGGTATTTTTTCAATGCGTCCGGTTGGTGGCGGCGGAGTTCGGGGTCGTCCCATTCGTACCACGGCTTTTGCTTGAAATACTCCTTGGCGGCGGCAAACAGGGCAAAATCGTCGAGCCATGATTGCTGTTCACGGCAAAACGACTCGAATTCCCGGGCCAGCGCCGCTTCGGCGCGCGCATCCTGGAAACGATCCAGCGCGGTTCGGAGCATTTTGTTTTTGAATGCGGCGGCGGCCTGAAAATCCACATACATGGTGTTTTCGGGCGCGTCCCGCAGATCGCGCCGTTCGAGCAATTCCAGTTCAACCAGATTGTCGAGAGAGATCAGGAGGGGGTTGCCGGCGAACGACGAGACGGACTGATACGGGCTTCCCGCGCCGCCGGTTGGTCCAAGCGGCAGCACCTGCCAAATGCCCATCGCGGATGCGTGCAAAAAATCCACAAACGCGCAGGCCGCTCTTCCCAAATCGCCGATGCCTTGCCCGCCGGGAAGAGAAGTGGGATGCAGAACCACGCCCGCCAGTCGAGGAAACGCCATGGTCAATTCTCCGCGCGATTCAAAAAAGGAAGCTGCTCCGTCTTTCGCCCTTTGAAGGGGGCGGGAGATGGGGCAGCTTCGATAAAAACGTCATAATTACGCTTTGCGGTATACGTTAAGCCCAACTTTTTCTTCGCGTTCGGGAATGGTCTGGTTGCCTTCGGTGGAGGCGATAATAATGGTTTTGCCCGAAGAGGACGGGCCAAATTCCTTGGTCAAATCAACTTTGATGGTGAGAATGTTGCCGTCCACCTGCATTTCGACGTTCTTCATGCTTTCCTCCAAAGGAATTCTCCATAACGGAGTTGCCGGAGATTCCTGCCATATCGCGGAGCCAGATTTCATCATTCCCGTAACGATGAAATTCTCCAAAACAGGAACCATACCCCTAATGGAGGCTTCTGTAAAGACAAATCCTCTGGAGTCCATGGAGATCCATACACAACGCTCTCTCTATACAGTTCGGCAATCAGGAAACGGCATGCTCTTTTTTGATTTTTTTATTAGACAATCAAGTATCCCAGACAAGCTCTGGTTTTTTCTTTTTGGCAGCGCATTCCGACAAGTAGGAATTGATCAGGGTCTGGTATGGCATATGTACCTGTTCGGCCAACTGTTTGAAATATTCCACCGTGGTTTTATCCAGGCGAACGGCAACTGTTGCTTTGGTCGATTTTATATAAGGATTTTTGACGCCTTTGGAAAAGTCATATTCGGCGCGCAGGGCTATTTCCTCCTCTCCCCAACCCCCATCACAACTCGCGCGCGGCGGCGGCGGCCAATCCGGAACGTTCCGATTTCTTCAGTGTTATATGTCCGAACAAGTTCAAATGCTTCATCCGCTCCACCGTGTACACAAGGCCATTCGACGCCGAGTCCAAATATGGATTGTCAATCTGCGCCGGATCGCCCGTCATAACGATTTTCGTCCCCTCCCCGGCCCGGGAAATAATCGTTTTCACCTCGTGAGGCGTCAAGTTCTGCGCTTCGTCCACCACAATGAACTGCTTGGCGATGGAACGACCGCGAATATACGTCAATGCTTCCATCTCAACCAGGTCGTCGGCCAACAGTTCCTGCACTTTGCGGTCCGCCGCCTTGCCCGTCGTCTGTTTGCCGCCGCCGGGGCCGACCTGCATCAAAAAGGTCAGGTTGTCGAAAACCGGCTGCATCCATTGCGCCATTTTCTGATCTTTCGAGCCGGGCAAATACCCGATATCCTTTCCCATGGGGATGATGGGGCGCGTGATCAGCATTTTTTCGTATCCGTACCGCATTTCGGATCCGTTTTTCAAATCGGCGTCGTCCACCCGCAGCGACTCCAACCCCGCCGCGAGCGCCAAAAGCGTCTTCCCCGTACCGGCGGAGCCGATCAGCGTCACCAGCTTCACCTCCGGGTCCATCAGGAGTTGCAACGCCATGCGCTGCTCGGCGCTTCGGCCTGAAATGCCGTATACTTTGCTCCAGTTCTTGTTCAGCGCGGCAACGGTCGACGCGCCGCGCGCGCGTCCAAGAGCGCTTTGGCTGGCATTTTCCGTCGCCGTCAAAATGGCGAACTCGTTCGGGCGCAACTCGGTGTCGGGCAAATCCAGCGTGCCCGCCCGGTATAGCGTATCGATCGCGTTCTTGTCGACGAAAACTTCGCGAAACCCGGTATACATGTCGTCCGGGTTGGTTTTGTCGCGGTTGTAATCCTGCGGCTCGATGCCGGCCACGGCCGCCTTGATGCGAAGGTTCAGATCCTTGGTGACGAAAATGACGCTTTCGGTCTGGTTCTCCAACTGCAAATGAACGGCCGCCCGAAGAATGCGGTTGTCCGGCATGTCCCGTTCCAGTCCCGGCGTCGGTTCCAGTCTGGCGTCCTCGACCACCATGATTTTGCCGCCCGCGTCGTTATGGACAATGCCGGCGGTCAGGGTCGCGGGTTCGCGCATTTCATTCCGCGCATACGCCTCTTCCTCCTCGCGTATGCCGTCGATATAGCGGATAACGGCGCGGGCGTTCCTGCCCAGCTCGTCGGATTTCGTTTTAAAACGATCCAGCTCCTCGATGACAGTCAACGGAATCACGACCGTATTGTCGGCAAAAGATTGCACCGCCGTGGGTGAATGCAAAAGCACATTGGTGTCGAGAACGAAAAACTTGTGCATACCGGTCTCCAATCGTTTTCATGGGCGGGCGAAAGCATCCTTGTTTCCATAAAACCCCGTTTTGCCAGTTGTATCATTATACGGAAATATGATAGTATAGGGAATGGGGTTCGCGTCCGTTTCCGGACGCGGCGATCCGGAAGACGGAAATGCCCGAAAGCGCCTCCCAATCCGGATTTTCACAACGCGCCGGTACACAGGAGCATTCAGTGGAATTGAGAGACAAAGACAGGATCCTCATTACAGCCGCCCTTCCCTATGCGAACGGCAAATTGCATATTGGCCACGTGGCGGGAGCGTACCTCCCCGCCGATCAGGCGGCGCGTTATCTGCGCCTGCGCGGGAAGGAAGTGCACTTTATCTGCGGGTCGGACGAAAACGGCGCGCCCATCACGTTCTCCGCCCTGAAAGAAAACGTATCGCCCCAGGATATCGTCGACCGCTACACCAAATCCATAATGGACGCGTTCGCGGGACTCGCCGTCGATTTCAGCATATACAGCCGAACCCATACCCCAAAGCACGACAACGTGGCGCAGGACTTTTTCCTCCGCCTGTACGAGCGCGGCCACATTATCAAAAAAACCGGCGAACAGGTGTACTGTACCGAATGCGGGCTGTTTCTTCCCGACCGCTATATTGAAGGAACCTGTTATTTCCCCGATTGCAAAGCGCCGGGCGCGCGAGGGGATCAATGCGAAAAGTGCGGCCGCCCCATGGACGCGACCAAATTGATCGATCCCGAATGCATGGTCTGCAAAACGCTCGGCCGCGAATCGAAGGGTCATATCGAGATACGGCAAACCGATCACTGGTATTTCCGCCTTGATTCGTTCAGCGCGGCGCTTCGGGACTATATCGACTCGCATCCCGAGTGGCGCGAATCGGTCAAGCGTTTTTCCTACGGCCTGATCGATCAGGGTCTCAAGGAGCGCTGCATTACCCGCGACATGGAATGGGGCGTTCCCGTCCCGCTTCCGGAAGGCGCGGGCAAGGTGCTCTATGTCTGGTTCGACGCGCCCATCGGCTACATTACTTTCAGCCGGGAATATTTCGAGAGTCTCGGCAAGCCGGACGGATGGAAGGATTTTTGGGAAAACCCCGACACAGGGCTCGTGCATTTCATCGGCAAGGACAACACGGTTTTCCACACCGTCATTTTCCCGGGCATGCTTATGGCGCACGGCGACTACCGGGTCGCCGACGCGGTTGTCGTCAACGAATTCCTCAATCTCGAAGGCGACAAGATTTCCACCAGCCGCGACTACGCCGTCTGGGTTGACGAATATCTCCGGAGCTTCCCCGCCGATCCGTTGCGTTATTACCTGACCGCGATAGCGCCGGAAAATTCCGACGCCGATTTTTCGTGGAAGCAGTTCCAGCAGCGCAACAACGGGGAATTGGCGGACAATCTGGGCAATTTCATCCAGCGCAACCTCACGTTTTGCCAAAAGTATTTCGACGGAAAAATGCCGGTCATGGATAAACCGACCGCCGCCGGAGAGGAAGTCCTGAAAGAAATCGAAACGACGCGCGGGGAAATGGCGGAGCTTCTCGACGAATTCCATTTCAAGGCCGCGCTCGAACGCATGATGCGCCTCTCTCAAAAAGGCAACCAGTATTTCGCCGAGGAAGAACCGTGGAAATCGCGCAAAACCGATATGGACGCGTGCGCCCGCACCATGCACGTCGGCATGAGGATTGTCGAAGCGCTATCCGTTTTCATGGCGCCGTTCATGCCTGAATCCGCCCGGAAATTGCGGACATTCCTGAACCTTCCCCCGGTCGAATCGGGCGAGTGGTCGGCGGCGGGCAAACTCGCGGGCGGCCACATTCTGGGAGCGCCGGAAGTGCTGTTCCCGAAATTCGACGATGCCGCGATTCAACCGCATATTGACAGGCTTGCCGCGAAAACGGGCAAGGCATAGCGTGGCGGGGGGAGTTGTGGAAAAGCCTCTCACCATTCTTGTGCGGATGCCGAACTGGCTGGGCGATTGCGTTATGGCGATGCCGGCGCTCCGGCATATATGCGAAACACTGCCGCAGGCGAAAATATACCTGTCCGGACGGCGCCAATTCGGCGGCCTGTTCATGTCCCAGCCCGGCGTGTCCGGCTTTGTCGAAGCGCCGGGAAGCGGGCTGGGCAATCTGGTCAAGGGCTTGGCCGGCGCGAAGCGGCGAGTTCGTGGCGCGGGCGTTCCCATGCCCGTCGATTTCGGCCTTCTTTTCACCAATTCGCTTTCCACCGCGCTTTGGATGTGGCGCAGCGGCGCACAACGCCGCGTCGGCTATTCGCTTGACTCCCGCCGTTTGTTCCTGACCGATCCGGTTCCGTGCGGCGGCGTGGAAAAGTCCCGGCATTTCATCAACTATTACCTGTGGCTGGCGCAAACGCTGGAGAGCGCCCTCTCGGAGGGCGGGGAAACTCCGTGCCGCCAGGTCGCGCCGTTGGCGGACTATCACTATCCGTCCATATGCGTAAGCGACGCGGGGCGGAACGAAGCGGCGCGCATTGCGCACTCTCTCGGCTGCGCCGGGCGGTATGCCGTCATTGCGCCGGCGAGCGCGTATGGGCCGGTGAAGGACTGGCCGGTCGAGAATTACCGCGCGTTGGTCAAAACGCTCAATCACGAGTTCGGCCTTTCCGTTCTCGTTACTGGCGCCGCGGCGCAAAAGGATGTATGCCAGGCGATCGCGGACGATCAAAAGGCCGCATATAATACGGCCGGACTGACCAGTCTCGACGGGTTTCTGGGCATGCTGGCCGATGCGCGGGCGTTTATCGGCGGCGACTCGGGCGGCGCGCATGTGGCGGCGGCGCTCTCCATACCGACCATCGTCATCTTCGGCATTACCAATCCGTCCCGCACCAGGCCGACGGGCCGCCGTGTCGCCAGCCTCGGCGAAGGCGCGGAAAAGGACATCAAGCTGAACACTCCTCGCGCGCGCGCAGCGGCCAAGCACGCGCTTGCCTCGATTCGCCCCGAACAGGTCGCGAAAAAGCTGGCCGCCCTCTTTGCCGCCGATTCCGTGGGGAAAGAATAATGCGCATCCTTATCGTGCGCTTGTCCGCTATAGGCGACACCATCCACACGCTTCCGCTGGCCGCCGCGCTCCGGCGTCTGTACCCAACCGCCTGGATCGGCTGGGTGGTGGAAAAACCGTCCGCGCCGCTTGTCGAAAACAATCCGATCCTCGACTGGACATATGTTCTCCCGAAGGGCTGGCTCAAGTCGTTCCGTGAAATTCGCGCGTTGCGCCGCGCGTTGCGCGGGCAAAAACCGGATATTGTTTTCGACGTTCAGGGATTGTCGAAAAGCGCGGTCGCCGCCTATGTGTCCGGCGCGCCGGTTCGCATTGGTTTCACGAGAGGCGAAAGCCGCGAAATCGCTCCGTATCTCGACAACCGCCGCGTCGCGCCGCGCGGCGTCCACGCGATTGACAAGACATTGTCGCTTCTGGACGCGCTCGAGGCGGAATCGCCCGGTCCGGCGGAGTTCGTTTTTCCTCCCTGCTCGTCCGGCGACGGGGCCGCTCTTTGCGAAATGCCGGAGCGGTTTGTCCTTATGGGGCCGTGGGGCAGTTTCACCGCCAAGCTGTGGCCGCTGGAGCGGTTTTTGCAAACGGCCGTTGTTCTGCATGCAAAAACCGGCCTTCGTTCCTTCATGCTTGGCCACGGCGAAAAAGAACGCTCCGCCGTCCTCGCTCTTTCGGCGGAGCGCCCCGATATACTGCAACCCGCGCCCGACGTCTCCATCACCGGCGTTGTCGAACTGGCCCGTCGCGCCAGCGTCTTCATCGGTTGTGATTCCTTCCCCATGCACGCCGCCGCCGCTGTCGGCTGCCCGACGCTTGGCCTGTTCGGCGTCACCAATCCCGAACGCCTCGGTCCGTACGGCCCGAACGGCCATGCCGTGTACGAACGCCTCACGCTTCCGCGCTCGACCCGCGAACGCGCCCGGCTTTCGAACGAAAATATGGCCGCGCTGTCGGTCGGGAAAGTCGTCAAGAGCGCATTGGCGGCACTGCAAAAACCACTGTAGTTTTCGATATGCTTTAT
>DAIPJX010000223.1:0-4016 GCA_036770065.1 Planctomycetota bacterium | reverse complement strand
TAGAGATATGCTGCTTCCAAAGCTAATCTCCGGAGAAATCCGCATCAAAGACGCCGAAAAACTTGTCGGAAAGGTTGTGTGAAGCATGGCGCGGATGATCGATGAAAATATGGTCGAGCAAGCCGCTCTTGCCTGGCTTGCCGAGCTTGGCTACGCCGTTTTGCGTGGGCCTGACCTCGATCCCGAAGGCACCAACCCCGAACGCGGCAGTTATCAAAACGTGTTCCTGCGTCGACGCTTGGAAAAGGCTTTATTTCGTCTCAACCCCGGCGTCGACTCTGATCAAATCGATCTGGCAATCGACGGGGTTGTGCGCGCCGCCTCGACAAACCTATTCGAGGAAAACCACCGCATCCATGGATTATTGACTGAAGGAATCCGCCTCGATGCGGTGCTTGACGATGGCCGCCCCGATTCTGCCCATGTTCGCCTACTCGATTTCGCCTCACCTGAAAATAACGACTGGCTCGCCGTGAATCAATTCACCGTAACGCGGCACCATGTCCGCCGCCGGGCCGACATCGTTGTTTTCGTCAATGGTCTGCCGCTTGCCGTAATGGAACTGAAGAACCCCGCCGACTCCAGCGCCTTTCTCGACAATGCCGTATTGCAACTCAAAAATTATCAGCACGACATTCCGGATTTGTTTCGGCCCAATGTATTCCAGATCGTTTCTGATGGTTCCTGTTCGCGGCTTGGTTCGCTCACCGCCGATGTCGAGCGCTTCATGGCTTGGCGCACGGAAGATGGCAAGGGCGTGCTTCCCAAAGGCAATCTCGAATTGGAAACGTTGCTCCGGGGCGTGTTTGCCCCACGCCATTTTCTGAATTTATTACGGCATTTCATTTTCTTCAAGGACGAGGCCAAGATAATCGCCGGCTACCATCAATATCATGCCGTCCTCAAAGCTGTCGATTCAACCCGTATCGCCGTTCTCGCTTCTCCAAGACGAAAAAATGCCCGTAAGGCCGGTGTTATCTGGCATACCCAAGGGTCTGGTAAAAGCTTCCTGATGCTGTTCTATACTGCACTCATCAGGCGGGATGCGGAACTCGGAAGTCCCACCCTTGTTTTCCTCACTGACAGGGCGGAACTCGACGACCAATTGTTCAAGACCTTCAAGCAAGGTGTTTCGCTGTTGGGTATAGAACCGGAGCAAGCCGACAGCCGGGTCGCTCTTCGCAAGTGGCTGTCCGAACGTCAAAGCGGCGGGATCATCTTCACTACCCTGCAAAAGTTTTTCCCCGAAGACGGCTCTGCCGTCCATCCGCTTCTATCCGACCGCACCAATATTATCGTCGTGGCCGACGAGGCCCACCGGAGCCATTATGGGGTACAGGCTCATGTCCGCGTCGCCGACGGCAAATTGACCTACGGCCTCGCGAAATACTTCCGAGATGCCCTTCCCAACGCCACGGTAATCGGCTTCACAGGGACGCCGGTGGAAAAGGACGACAAGAACACACCCGCCACCTTTGGCGACTATATTGACGTCTACGATATTTCACGTGCCGTTGAGGACGGCGCAACTGTTCCGATTTATTATGAAAGCCGCATTCCCCGCGTGGAACTGGATTCGCGTCATCGCCTCAAAATTGACGATGACGTGGCCGCGATCACCGAAGACGATGCGCCAATGGCTGTAGACAAATTACAGAAAAAATGGTCTCGCATTGAAACGCTGGTCGGCGCACCAGCACGTCAAGCTATGCTGGCAAAGGATTTGGTTGAGCATTTTGAAAACCGGATTGCCGCCGTTACCGGAAAAGGCATGGTCGTCTGCATGAGTCGGCGTATTTGCGTTGAACTCTACGATGCCATAGTAAAACTTCGTCCGGACTGGCATGACAAGCGTCCTAACAAAGGAAAAATCAAGGTAGTCATGACTGCCGGGCCGAGCGATCCGCCCGCTTGGCGCATTCACAGCGGCACCAACGCCAGCCGCGAACGTATGGCCGAGCGGTTCAAAAATCCGGATGACCCGCTCATGCTGGTTTTGGTACGCGATATGTGGTTGACTGGTTTCGATGCGCCGTCCATGCACACGCTCTATATCGACAAGCCGATGCAAGGTCACAATCTGATGCAGGCCATCGCCCGCGTAAACCGTGTCTATAAAGGCAAACCCAATGGGTTGGTAGTGGACTACATTGGATTGGCACAGGATTTGAAAAAGGCCCTGTCTCATTACTCCCGCTCCGATCAGAAGCAGGTTGGCATCGACGAACGCGAAGCGGAAAATGCCCTGCGCGACTGTTATGATGTTGTTCATACCATGTTTCATGGATTCGAAGGTTTGGATCACCTGAATGGAACGGATCAGGAACGGTTGAGGCTCTTGGGCTTGGCTGTGGATTGGATAAGCGCCATGCGGCATCATGATGTTGCCGCAGTCAAATCAGAGAAAGCAAAACGCAAAGCCGAACGGCGCTATGATGATGCGGTGGCGGCACTCACCACCGCCTTCGCGCTTGCGCCCTCCGGAGATTACGCACAAAGCATTCGCGAACAAGTAGGTTTTTTCCAAGCGGTACGGCAGGCATTACGCAAACCTGTTCCTGGCGCATCAACTATCAATCCCGCGCGAGAACTGGCTATGCGGCAAATTGTTAGCCGCGCGGTAATCTCCACAGAAATCATGGATATTCTGAAGGCGGTCGGCGTCCGCCAGAAGTTTTCACTCTTTTCCGCATCTTTTCTGGACGAGGTTGCGCGCCTCCCTCAAAAGAACCTTGCATTGGAAGCCTTGCGGAAGTTGGTAGACGGGGCAATTCAGGCCCATGCCCGCACCAGTATTGTCGAACAGCGGCGTTTCAGCGAGCGGCTAGAGGATGCGCTGCGACGTTACTATAACAATAGCCTGTCCACGGCCGAAATCATCGACGAACTCATCCGCATGGCCAAGGATATTGAGGCGGCGCGTAAAGCTGGGGATGCGGAAGGGTTTAACGAAGATGAACGCTCTTTCTACACTGCATTGGCTGAAAATGAAAGCGCCGTGCAGGCGATGGGCGATGCAAAATTGCGTCTGATAGCCCACGAGTTGCTTGAAAGCCTCCGCCGGAATCGTCCCGTAGATTGGACTTCCCGTGAACAGTCACGAGCGCGGATGCGTGTACTGGTTCGCCGCATTCTCGATAAGTACCATTATCCACCCGATCTTTGTGACGAGGCGATTCGTACTGTGCTACAGCAGGCGGAGGCTGTTTTGGCCGCCCTTTCAGACGATCCCGCCTCTTAAATAATCCTGCTATTGCGATTCATGCGGAGTATGCTCAATGAATTGCGTACCATTGTGGATATCGACGCCAACGCATATTTTTTATCAACTCGCAATTATTCGCGCGAACACCGAAAATGCGACTGTTGCGATTACCCCGAAAATAGCCACCGCCCACATCGTTTGCCGGAGCAGTTTCACCGACTCTCGCACCTCGTCGACGGCGTCATTCAGCTTCCCCGTCGCCTCGGCCAGTTCCTTGAATGCGGTCACTTTTCGCCACTCATCCGCAAAGGCGGTTGCCAAAGTGGATTTGATATGGCCGGGAACTTGCTTGAGCAACGAATCCAATTGCCGCCCAGTCTCTTCCGCCGCCGCCATATAGTCAAACACGTATTCATCATTTTGCATGTGGAATTTCTCCTCTATGATCTCTGCATCCCTCGATTCGTAGCCCGATTCTGCGCTTCCGCAAGCCTCTGCGCCTCTTTCTCGCGCTTCAAACGCTCCGCGCCCAATTCAGCCCGGTATTTGCGCCGTTCATGGCGCATCATGGCGGACTTGATGCCGTTTTCGATTTTCTGTAATGCTGCTAGTTCCTTTTCAACGCCGCTATTGCGCCGCCGCCTGTTCTCGTCGCCCCGGAAAGTTTTGATGCCACGCTGCTCCATTGCCGATGCGGTCGGCCCCAGGTGGCGCGTTGGCTCCCGGTCGATGCCCTGCGCTTTGAGTGTGCGGCGGTCAATGCGCTCGTTGATGAATTCTCGTTCCAACGCCTGATTGCAAAGTTGCTCCC
>DAIPJX010000222.1:0-4017 GCA_036770065.1 Planctomycetota bacterium | reverse complement strand
GGCGATTCGTGTACGTGGCCGGACAGCTTGTCCTTGATGACGACAAGGGAAAAATCGGCCGGGACGGTTACCGCCTGGGGCCAGAAACCGCGTTGCGACGGCGCCGAAATTTGCGAACGGACAATAATGTCGTTGTATTCCGCTTCGGCGGCGGCCAAACGGGAACGGTATTCGTCCGGATTGTCTTTCGCTTCTTCGGCGTATTTTTCCAGCGCCTGCGCAAGAGCGAGTTTTGCTTCCGGCAACATTTCCGGCGTGGCGGTATTTGTCAGCTTGCGCAACTCGTCGATAGCGGGTTGAAGCCGGTTCTGTTCCAGAAGCGCCTGTCCCAGCGAGAGGGCTGCGCGTTCCGCCAAAATATTGGACGGATATTGGGCAAGAAAATCGCGCGCCGCTTTTTCAGCGACGGCAAAATCACCCGTATTGAACGCATGGCCGAACTGCATGACCAGCGCGCGCGCGCCGGCGGGCATGCCTCTGAACTCCTGCGCCATTTTGCCGAACATGCCGGCCGCGTCCGTTTCCGGTGCGTTCAATATATCGATTTCGGCCTGGTACAGCGCGTTTTCCGCGCGGGCTTCCTTGGCTTCGGATTGTTGGCGCTGGTAGGTGAATATGCCGATGCCAGCCGCGACAATGACGACCAGCGCAATGACAATGTACTTGATTTTGTCCGCTCTTGCCGCGACCCGATGGGATAGGGAAGGGGATGCTTCATATGACTGTTTTTCCGCCATAACGGCTTTCGCTTTCAGAATCAGGGCATGGACGCCCGATTGTCCAATGCATTGCACGTACCAGTCACCCGCAAATTAAAAAACATGCGCGCCTCTAAGGGCGCGTCTTTTGGCGCTTTAATAAAGTCGAGCCGCAATCCCTGAAGGTCGCGGCCCGCCATTCATCATGTTCATTATAAAACCCGGGAAAATCAGGTCAAGCATCTTTCCGTTCACCCGACTGAATTTTTGTGCTTTTCGAATAAAGTTGAGTGCCTGGCATTGTATGCAAACGTATTTTTCTATCGTTTCCCACTGTTGCCAGACCCAAAGAAAAAGCCGAAGCCGTCATTATTCCGATGGGGCGGCGGTGCCGGACGATGCGGCGGCGGGCGATTCCCCGCAGACGGCGGCGGACGATGTCCGGGCGGCGGCGGGCGATGCACCACAGGCGGAGGTGGCGGTGGACGGTGAATCACGGGCGGCGGACGATGCACCACCGGCGGCGGACGGTGAATGATGACCGGCGGCGGCGCGGGCCGCTCAATCACGACCGGCGGCGGCGCGGGAACAATCACCGGCGAGGAATAGGTGTCGATGAGCGTTTCTTTCCGAACGCGTTCGCCATCGTTGGCAATGCCGATCAGGCCGCTGTTGTTCTGAAATCCGAACGGTTCCAATGATACCGTGGTAGTGCGGCCTTCCCGAACACGGACACGCAAACGGTCCGACGTTTCTCCATACATATCGTAATTGTCTTTTTCAATCGCTATGGTCACAGTCGTTCCCGAGGGAATGAGGGTTCCGTGGCGACCGGGCGCCCGGGTGCGGTGCAGGAATATCTTGTCCCTGGTTATTTCAATAATATAGTTCTGCCAGTCGCGGTTGGTAATACTGAGCCAGCCTTCCTTCTTGCGAAGCGGCGGCATCGGCATGGATCTCTGGACCGGCGCGAATCGAATCTGCTGGCCTCCGTGGGCGACATGGACGAATCCCGTCAACGCCACGACAAGGCAGAGGAACGTGCCGACTGTCTTTTTCATATCATGTCTCCTTGCGGCCGACTCCACTCCAAAACCGTCTGTCTTCGAGGCGCCGCCTTATATGCCATTATTGTACACGTTCCATTATAAATGTTACAGGAGAAAATATTTTCGAGAGAAACGGCAAATAATTTGACAACAACTTCTGTATGTATTATAATTCGTCACATGACGAAATGAGAAATTGGAGAATGGATGTTCGATACATTGACAATTGCCAAAGCGCTGGCCGACGAAAACCGTTTGCGCATTGTCATGGCATTGCGCGGAAAAGAGCTGTGCGTCTGCACCCTGACTGAACTGCTGCGCCTGGCCGCGTCGACCACGTCCAAGCACTTGTCCATTTTGAAACAGGCGCGGCTCATCGAAAGCGTCAAGGATGGAAAGTTCGTGTATTACCGCTTGACGGTTCCCGAATCCAAAAGCTATCCGCTTGCCAAACCGGCTTTACGCTGGGTGACCGAATCGCTCAAGGATTCATCGCAGGTCAAGACGGATGAAACCATGTTGCGAGAAATTATTAAAAAGAGCGAACAGGCCGGCCCGGAAACACTGACGGCGACATCCGAACATCGTTTGTATCGTCACGTTCCCGGCATTCACGCTATTGGAGATTATGGCGAACGAGCCTGATTTTGCATAGAGGGAGATGCATATGCCACCCGTTTCCGAGACCTCAATCAATCATCAACCGCCGCAAGCGGCAGCGCACTGCCACGATTGTTGCCCATCATGCCAGGCCAAGCGGGAAGCGCATGCGCATGACCATGCGCATGATCACGACCATGGCGATTTTTCATGGACGCGGCGGATCGTCATTCCCGGCGCCATGTTCGTCATCGGCCTGATGATCGGTCAAATGGCAACGACGACCATAGGGTTGTGGTTGCATTACGCCTTGATGATGGGCGCGTATCTTTTGTGCGGTTTGCCGGTGTTGCGCGATGCGGCCGACGCTCTCCGAAGATACGATTTCTTCAACGAATTCACCCTGATGAGCCTTGCCACTCTGGTGGCTATCGCGCTTGGCGAAATGTCGGAAGCGGTCGGCGTCATGCTGTTTTATTCCATTGGCGAAGCCGCGCAGGAAAAGGCCGCCGGCAGTTCGCGCCGCTCCATAGAAGCGCTGCTCGCATCCAAACCGGAAGTCGCCACCGTGCTGGAAAACGGGGTCGCGCGACAGGAACGGCCCGAACAGGTCGCGGCAGGCAGTACGATTTTGGTCAAACCGGGCGAAAAAGTGCCGCTGGACGGGATTGTCGTTTCCGGAACGGCAATGATGGACATGTCGTCCCTGACCGGTGAATCGGCGCCGGTGGCGGTGGCCAAGGACGGCGCGGTGTTTTCCGGATCCATCAGTCTTGACGGCGATTTGGTTATTATGACCACGGTCAAATATTCCGACTCGATGGTCGGCAAAATTCTCGCCATGGTCGAACACGCCGTTTCGATGAAATCGAAAACGGAACGGTACATCACCGTATTCGCCCGTTATTATACGCCTGTCGTCACCGGCCTCGCCTTGTTGACGGCGGTGATGCCGCCGCTCCTGTTCGGCCAACCGTGGAATGTCTGGGTGTATCGGGCGCTTGTTCTTCTGATTGTGTCATGTCCGTGCGCGCTGTTTTTGTCGGTGCCGCTGGCGTTTTTCGCCGGTATCGGCACAGCGTCACGAAACGGCATGCTGGTCAAGGGCGGACAGGTGTTTGACGCGCTCTCCAAAGCGAAAGAGGTTGTGTTCGACAAAACCGGGACACTGACCACGGGCAAACTGTCCCTTGCCGATGCGTCGCCGGCCGACGGCGTCTCAAGGGAGGAATTGATCCGCCTGGCCGCCCTGGCCGAGTCGCGGTCAACCCATCCGGTCGCGAACGCGGTGGTCGCGGCCGCGGGCGGCCAGGCAATGATCCATACCGATGTCACGACGAGAAACGTTCCCGGTCAAGGTGTTGTCGCGACGACGCCCGAAGGCGATATACTGGTCGGCAATGCCGCGCTTCTGGAAAATCGGGAGATTGCATTCCAGCCCGCGGATACGGCGAATTTGATCGCGTATGTTGCCGTGGGCGGACAGTATAAAGGCTGGTTGTCGTTTTCCGACCAAGTGAGAGAGGATTCGGCGCAGGCTATCCGTGCGTTGCGGCGGATGGGTATTGAAAAAACCTATATGCTGACGGGCGACCGCCGGGAAGCGGCGGAAGCGGTGGCGCACAAAACCGGCCTCTCCGGATTCCGCGCCGGGTTGCTGCCCGACCAAA
>DAIPJX010000027.1:0-15047 GCA_036770065.1 Planctomycetota bacterium | reverse complement strand
CGGCGGGCCGGCGCGAAGAAGCGGTGGAGATGCACCGCCGCCGGGGGCTGGCCATGTCGTGGCTGGTTGCCGGGCCGTTTTCCAGCCGGGCGGCGGCCAGTTTTCATTCGCGCGGGATGCCGGTTGCCGGCCCGGTCGGGCAGGACGATCCGCTGGTCGAATTGCCCACGGGCGCCACGTTCCGGGAGTGGGCGAAAGCGCCGCCGTGGCGGGCGGTTCCGGAAAATCGCGCGTTTCCGTTTGTCAGGCCGTGGCGGCTTTCGGGGCGGGGCGTTGACGGAGCGATGCTGTTGTTCAGTACGGTTGAAATGCGCGATGCCGACAACGCGTCGGAATTTCATGTGTATTCGGAGACATCGTGGCGGCTGTATGTCGATGGCGCGCTCGCGGCCGAGGTGGATAAAAACAATACGGAAGCGCCGCTTGAACATATGGTGCCGTTTCCGCTCAATCCCGGCGTGCACACGGTGATTTTACAGGTGTTTCCGCCGCGCGTGGGCGTTCCGGCGGAAGAGGTACGCGTCTCTGTCCGCCTGGAATCGAATGCGGTCTTCGGTTGGGATTCCCGCCGGGTCGATCCGGCCGGGGTCAAGCCGGTCGAAAGCGTTCGCCGCGATGCGCGGCGGATGAAGTATCTTGCCGATCTGGAATCGTCCCTGGGCGAGTCGAGCGTTGTCGCCGCCGCCTACGGTCTTGCCTGCGTGGAGCAGGGGATGCCGGACGAGGCGGACTGGTGGTGCGAGTCGGCGGCGCGCGCCGAGCCGGATGAGGTCAATTTCAAGTTCATGGCCGGCTGGTCGACGTCGCTGAATACTCTTTTGCCGGCGGACCGGCGGCGCGACAATGCCGTCGCGTGGTACCAGAGTGCGCTTAAGGCCAAGCCGGAAATAGTGCCTGCGCTGTTGTATCTGGCCGATATCGAATCGGGGCGGGGGAACGCCGACGAGGCGGCGGAGTATTTGCGCCGGGCCTACGCAATCAATCCGACCAGTATCGACGTTCTTTTGGCGCGCGGGGTTTGGGCCAGCCGTTTCGCTTCCGCCGCTTCGGCCAATGCGGCGTGGGACGAAGCGGGCAAGGCGTATCCCGGATCGGCCGCTGTGCAATTGGCCATTGCCGGTTTGCCCGAAAAAGGGTTTCTCGACATGGACAGGCGGCTTGCCGCCTGTCGCGCCGCTGTCGCCGCCGGTCCGTATATGGCCGACGCCGGCCTTCGCCTGGCGGAGACGCTGGCGGATTCGGGCAACCAGCAGGAGGCGGAATACGCGCTTCGCGAAGCGCTTGGCGTTTTTACGGGGGATCCGGACGTTCTCGAGCGCCTTGCCGAGGTGTATGCGCGTCTTTCCCTGTACCGCGAAGCGATCGAACTCATGTCGCAGGCGGTGAGGATTAATCCCGACAGTTCGCATTTGTGGCGGCGCATGGGCGATTTGCACATGGAGAACAACGATCAGGACGGCGCCATCCGGATGTGGCGGGTAAGCCTTGCCGCCGATCCCGGCCAGTTTGAACTGAGCGACATGGTCGATTTTCTTGAAGGGAAGCGGTCGCGCGCTCTGGACACGAAGGAATACGACGCCATAGCCATGACCGCCGCCATGCGTCCTGATTCGTATTCGAGCGACGTTGTCCGGCAGCTTGATCGGTCCGTCGTCCGCATTGCGGCGGACGGGTCGTACAGGCGGGTGACGCACGAGATAGATTACGCCAGAAGCCGGTACGGCGGCGAATCGCTTGCCGGCATTGATACGACGGGCGAGTTGCTCACCGCGCGCATCGTGTTTCCGAACGGCAATACGCTTGAACCGGAGCCGTATCCGGGCCGGAGCGGTTTGCGGCTTCCGGTCATTGTTCCGGGAGCGTCGCGGGAGATCCGTTTTCTCGAATCGGTTCACGCGACCACTGCCGGTCCGCCGGCGATAACGTCGTGGTTTTTCCAGGATCCGGACGGGGAAACGCCGTTTCTGGTCAGCGAATACGTGGTTCGGGTGCCCAGGGACATACCGTTCGTGTATGTTGTCAGGAATCTCGGGAACAACGTCGATTTTGAAAAAACGGAAGACGGGGACAACGACGTCTATCGCTGGACCGCGACCCTGACCCTTCCCAGCCACGAACCGGACGCGGTGCATATTTCCGAACGCGTTCCGTCGGTGGAGGTGGGCATTCGGACCAGTTGGGACGATATTGTGTACAATGAACTGCGCCGCCTTGAAGGCAGGCTTATTCCGTCCATGCGCATGCGTCGCCTTCTTTCGACGTTCGCGCGAGATATGGGCGGCGCGCCCAATCCGGAACGGATGGCCCGGGAAATATACCGGTATGTGTGCGACAACATCGACCCGACCCCGACCGGCGGGACTGCGCCGCACATCTATATCGACCGGATGGGCGACAGAACCCTGTTCCTTCTCGCCATGCTGCGGGCGGCCGGGCTTGACGCCAACCCCGCCGCCGCCCGGCCCGCTCCGGCTCTCCTGTATCCACCCACGTGGGAATTGCCGAGCCGCGACATTTTCACCGTGCCGCTGGTTCGGGTCGCCCTTCCCGGCGGCGCGACGCATTATCTCGACACGCGTTTCGATTCATTGCCGTTCGGCATGGTGGCGGATGATTTGTCCGGCGCGACGGTTTTGGCGTTTTTGCCGACCGGTCCGTTGTTTGAAACGCTGCCCGCATTGCCCGCGGAGGAGTCGCTTTCGGCGGAGGAACGCTACATAAACCTTCCGTCGGCGGCGGGCGAACCGATGTCGGTTTCGGGGCGGAGCGTTTTCCTGGGCATTTCAGGTTTTTTGCGAAGCCAGGCGTTGGATGAATCCGATCCGGACGCGCGGAAGAAGAATGCGCTGGCCGCGTTGTTCAGCGTTTTTCCCGATGCCAGGCTTGACGATTTCGAGGTGATCCGTTCCGACGACGCCAGGCCGGGGTCTCAGGAGCGGTATGAGATATCCACCCGTTTTCCGGTGGAAAGCAGGCCGGACGGAACGATGGCGGCGGGTTTGTGCTATGCGCCGCTTCGGATACTTTCCGACGAGGCGCGGGCCATGACGTCGCGTCGTACGGCTTGTCATATAGATTCGGAGTATATCGGGACGGACCGGAACGTTTTTTCCCTGCCGGAAAACGCCCGGTTTACGTCGTTGCCCGAATCGGCGCAGATTCCCAGCCGTTTCGGCATTTACCAGCTTGGGGTTCAGCGTATCGACAGGAACCGGGTGGAGGTTGTCCGGAACTATCATATTCCTGCCCAACGCATTCAGCCGTGGGAATGGCAGGAGTTTTTATCGTTTCTGAACCGGATGGAGTTGGCCGAGATGCAATGGGTGGCATATGCATCCTCGGAAAATCAATAAAGATGCGCGCAAAAAGGGCGTTTTTTTTTGCTCTGGAACCTAACCCTAAGAAATACTTGCGGTTCTGGGGGAAAGGCGTACAATTCTGTCCCGTGGAACGAGTGCGGACAGGTGGAAGCGGGAGGTGCGCCATGCAAAAGATGTATGCGATACAAAACGGGGTTCTGGTAGAGCGGGCGCATGAACCGGCTCCGGTGCATATTTACGTCAATCCCGACGAAACCGAACGGCGTGCATTGATTGAAAACGATTTTCTTGACGAGCATACGCTTTTGTCCAGTCTTGACCCGGATGAACTGTCCCGTCTTGAATTTGAACCGGAGCACGCGGCGATGATTTTCAAGCGCCCCTGCAATCAGACGATTACCGGGGGCGAGAACGCGCATCTCGAGTTCAATGTCGCGTCGGTCGGCGTGTTTTTGTTCAAGGAAAAGCTGATTGTCGTTCAATCGCAGGATATGCCGATTTTCCCGGTTGGGCGTCCCATTACCCGCGATTTGAGTTTGCGCGAGGTGCTCCTGCGCATGTTGTATCGCACCATCACCCATTTTCTCGAACACTTGAAAGCCATCAACATGATGGTCGATGCGATTGAAACGGAGATCAACCAGTCTTCCGAGAACCGGCATCTTATTTCGTTGTTCGCGTTGGAAAAATCGCTGGTGTATTACGTCAACGCGATCAATTCCAACGACGCGCTTCTCCAGAAGATCCGGAACAATTACGCGAAGATGGGGTTCTCTCCCGAGGAGTTGGAGACGCTTGACGACATTATTATTGAAAACACCCAGTGCGCCCGCCAGGCGCAGATTTACACGAATATTCTTGCCGGCATGATGGACGCCCGCGCTTCGATCGTTTCGAACAATTTGAATACGTTGATGAAGACGTTGACCATCGTCACGATTTGCCTGCAGGTTCCGACCATGATTGTGTCGATTTTTTCCATGAACGTGCCGTTGCCCATTCCATCCAATGTGCCGTGGGCATTTTGGTTTGTCATGTTTTTGTCCGCCCTCGCCATGTGTGTGTTCATGGTGATTTGGCGACTCCGAAAATGGTAATGCGCTATGCCCCAGTCCCCGTTGTATCCGCCTTCCGTCACCCGGTTGATTGACGAATTCGCCAAGCTGCCCGGTATTGGCAAACGTTCGGCCGAGAGGCTGGCGTTTCATTGTTTGTCCACTCCCCGCGACGAGGCGATGGCGTTGGCGCTGGCGATTCGCGATGCGCGCAAGAACCTTCGCGCCTGCACCCGGTGTTTTCATATTGCCGAGGGCGAGTTGTGTTCGGTTTGTTCCGACTCTTCCCGGGAGCAAACCCGCATATGCGTGGTTGAATTGCCGCGCGATGCGATTGCGCTGGAAAAGGCCGACGTGTACCGTGGTTTGTATCATGTTTTGCAGGGTCGCATTTCTCCGGCCGACGGCGTCGGTCCCGACAATATCCGGGTCAAGGAACTGCTTTCCCGGCTGAAAGCGGCGAACGATGCGGGAATGCCGGTGGAGGAGTTGATTTTGGCGACTCGTCCAAGCGCCGAGGGCGATGCGACGGCGGAGTATGTTTCCGGCCTGATTCGCGGGGAGTTTCCGAACGTTTCCGTGACCCGTTTGGCTCGCGGTCTTGCCAGCGGCGCCGATTTGGAGAATGCGGCGCCGTCGTCCATAATTTTCGCGTTTCAGGGCAGGAGGCGGGATGGGGATTGACGAAGGTCCCGAGAGCGTCATGAATGCGCTTTCCCATCCGTCTCTCCATCGGTCATGGGTGGAGGTCGATCTTTCCGCTATTGAAAACAATGTCCGGTATTTTTGTTCGCTTATGGGACCGGGCGGCATGGTCATGCCGGCGGTCAAGGCGGATGCGTACGGCCACGGCGCTGTCGAGACGGCCAGGGCCGCTCTCAAGGGAGGCGCGACCCGGTTGGCGGTCGCCACCTGCCTTGAGGGGCAGGAACTTCGCGAAGCGGGGATAGGCGTTCCGGTTCAAGTCCTGGGCGCGTCGTTTCCGGAAGAAGTGAAGACGGCGGTCAATTACAATCTTACCTTGTCGCTCCACGATTTGCATATTGCCCGGCTGGTCTCGATTGAGGCGGCGCTGTGCGAGCGGACGATTCCGGTTCAGTTCAAGATTGACACCGGCATGGGGCGTTTGGGTATTTTGCCCGAGAACGCGGTGGAGGCTGCGCGCGAGGTGTATTCTCTGCCCGGTTTGCGGTTTGAGGGCGTGTTTATGCATTTTGCCGATGCGGCGGACGATGCGTACAGCCGTTTTCAGATGGACCGGTTCAATTGCGCCTGCGGCTGGCTGGAGCGGGCGGGGATTGGCGGGTTTATCCGGCATGCCGCCAGTTCGACGGCGGCGTTGCTGTATCCCGAAGCGCGTTATGACATGATACGGCCCGGCGCCGGGATATACGGATATCAGTCTCCGGCGTGGGTTCGCGGGGAAACGCCGCTTGTGCGGGCATTGCAATGGAAGAGCGCGGTCATTCAGGTGAAGGAGTATCCGCCGGATTCCAACCTTGGGTATAACCGTACATTTACGACGCGCCGCCCGACCAGGATAGCCGTGTTGCCGGTTGGGTATGCGGACGGGTTTCGCCGGGAGTTTTCCAACCGCGCGAGCGTACTTGTTCGCGGCAGGCGCGCGCCGGTGGTCGGGATGGTGTCGATGGATTATATCATGGTCGATACGACCGACATGGATGAGGATATTCAGCCTGGCGTGGTGGCGACCCTTTTGGGGGGCGAGGGCGAGCTTGCCATTTCCACCGAGGAGATGGCGGGATGGGCGGATACGATTCCGTACTGCATAACGACGGGTATTGGTCCGCGGGTTGGGAGGATGTATCGGGGCGGATAAGGTATTTGTGTTTATTTTGCAAATGTGCTATAGTGAAGGTGGAGGATGGGAGGGGGAGGAAATTCAGGCCGAAAGGAGAGTCTGTATGGAATCCACATTGAGGAAGGCGTTGGTTCAGCGGCGTTCATATTATGAAATTGACGCCAAGAGTCCGGCGGGTGAAAAAGAGATCGAGGAAATTGTCGATTTCGCCGTTTTGCATACGCCGTCGGCGTTCAACTCCCAATCCGCCCGGGTGGTGCTCTTGTTTCGCGAACATCACAAAAGGTTGTGGGAAATTGTCCGGGAAGCGCTTCGTCCGTTGGTGCCGCCGGAAAAATTTGGTCCGACCGACGCGAAGATCGATGCGTTTGCCGCCGGATACGGCACGATTTTGTTTTACGAGGATCAGGCGACGATCGAAAAACTGCAAACCGATTTTTTGACCTACCGCGATGCGTTCCCCGGTTTTTCCGCCAATTCATCCGGCATGCTTCAGCATGTCGTTTGGGTTATGTTGCGTGAGGCGGGTCTGGGTGCGAGTTTGCAGCATTACGGCAATTTGATTGAGTCGGAAGTGGCTTGCGCGTGGGGGCTTGATCCGCGCTGGAAGCTGATTGCGCAGATGCCGTATGGCCGTCCGTTGTCCGAACCGGAGGCCAAGACGCAGATGCCGCTTTCCGAACGGGTCAAGATATTCCAATAGATGCGAGATGGTACATGCCGAGAGCGCCGCGTTTTCTTCTGGACGAGAAGTTGTCTTCGCCGGGAGTGTATGCATTGAATCGCCAGGAATCCCATCACGCCGCGACCGTGCTCAGGTTGCGGGTGGGGGATGAGGCTGTTCTTTTTGACGGGAGCGGCAATTATGGCGAGGCGATCATCGAGTTGGTTGATCGCGATGTTGTTCGAGCCAGGATAGACGAGGTTCGGACCGAGCCGCACTTGCCGCTCATGGTGACGCTTGCGACGGCTATTCCCAAGGGCAAGCGTTGGCAGGCGTTGGTGGAGAAATGCACCGAGCTTGGTGTGGATCGGATTATTCCGATTCATACCGGCCAGAGTGTTGCCAAAGGCGAAGGCGATCCGGAAAAATGGCGGCGCTGGATGGTGGAAGCGGCCAAGCAGTCGCGTCGGGCGCGGATACCGGAGATTGTGGAGCCGTGTTCGGTTCAGGAAGCGTTGGCGCTTGCGAAGCGTGAGAATTCGCTGTTGTTTGTAGCTGATCCCCAAGGCCGGAGCCTGCGATCGCATGGGGAGGATTTGTCCCATGTGGTTCGGGTCATGGCGCTTATTGGTCCTGAGGGCGGATTTACCGGTGAGGAATCGGCGCTATTCAAGCATTATGGCGCGAGGCCGGTCAAGTTGTCGTCGTATATTTTGCGCGTGGAGACGGCAGCCGCCGTCATATGCGCATTGATACGGGATGCGGTCGAATGATGATGTTCCTGGGGCAATCGGGTGTAGATATATGACAGACAATGATGAGCCGGAAGCGGCTGTGGAGGGACGGGAGCTGCCGCAGTCTCCTGTTGCCGTTGAAGATGGGTCTGTTCGCCGCGATCCGGAAGTTGTATCCGCAACCGCCAGTCAGCGCGTCCGGCTGGTTCCGCCCGATGGCAAGCCGCTTCGTTGGGTTTCCCGGTACAGGCGGCACATGCAGGTGGCGGAGTGGGCGCTTATCCTGGTGTTTTTGGGACTTGCCGGGTATTTTTTGTATTTTCTGATTTTTTCCGCGCCGGACGCCGGTTTGGTTCGGGGCTTGCCGCCGACGCAGGAAAATTTTCGGGCGGCGCTCCGCGCATTGCCGCCGATGCAGGTTGAGGCGTCCTGGAATGTCCCGGCTCAGGTGGGCCGTTGGCGCAGGATTGTCATTCACCACAGTGCGACGCCGTCGGGTAATCCGGAATCGTTTGACCGGTATCATCGGGAAGCGCGGAAGTGGGAGAACGGCCTGGGGTATCACTTTGTCATCGGCAACGGCAATGGTATGGCCGACGGGGAGGTTGCCCTCAGCCGCCGCTGGCTGGAGCAGCTTGACGGGGCGCATGTGAAGGGCCGGGAGGGGAATGAGAATTCCTGGTCGATTGGTATTTGCCTGGTGGGGAATTTCAATGAAACGTTGCCGACCGAACGTCAGCTTGCGTCGCTCAAGGGAGTATTGACGTTTTTGCGACGCGAGTATGGGATAGGTCTCGCCGAGATTTGCGGCCATAATCAGGTCGCGGCCGGCCCGACCGATTGTCCGGGCGCGTTTTTCTTCGTCAACGAAGTGGCGTTGGCGCTAGCCAATCCATAGGGGGACGTGCGGTATCGTCATGCTTGGGCGGGAGAGGCGAATGAAGAGCGCGGTACGGGCGCTGTGCATGTGGCTGGGTCGGATGGCGTTCCTGTTTGTTTTGCTTGCGCCCGGTTGCGGGGCGGTGGCGATTGACGATGCGGGCGCTCGCCAGAGCCTGGTGGAAGTCGGTGAGCGGTCGCTTGAGGACGGCGAGCGTCTGGAGAATCTTGACCGTATTGGTGAGGCGAATACGGCGTATCGCCGCGCGTTATGGGCGTTTCGTTATCACGAGAGACTGACGAATGAACAGCCGTTTCTGTTGGATGAAGCGGTTGAGGGCGTGCGGCGCACGCGTGCGCCGTGACGAAGGTGGTGGTGTGGGGAGGGAGCGTATTTTCTGAAAGGATGCGTCGTAATGTACTATGCCATACTGTGTGTGGTAGTAATTTCGGTTGTATGCTTCAACACCAGGGTGGCGGGGGATATGGTCAGGATTCCGTTATGGAACGGCATGTTTTCATTCAATGCGCCCGATGGATGGTGGGTGTCCTTGACTGACAATTTGTTGTCCACCCATGCGGCGCCTGATCCGGGAGCGCTTTCCCGGATAATTTTTACAACGCCTAATCCGTTTTTCGAAGGGGACGCCCGGGATTTTCTCCAGACGCAGTTATCCCTATATGCCGGCAATGTCGGCATGGATATGGAACGGATGGATGGTCATCAGGCGGTTATCGATGGTTTTGACTCGTACTGTTCGACATTTGCCATGCGGACGGGGGGCGACAATTTTCTTGGAGCCGCTTTTGCGTTCGATTTTTCCGGGTGCAAGGTTTTCGCCATGGCGGTTGCTCCGGAGGACGAATTTGAGCAATACGAGGATGTTTTTACCAAGATGATCTGTTCATATGAGACGGACGACGCCAAGCTGTCCGAATACCGGGAGAATCTGATTGCTTCGACCGGAACATTGTGGCCGAAGATGGCCATGAAAGGGTAATCGGGTTTTATGAGGTGACCCGGCGTTTGCGCTTGAGGGCGCAAACGCCTTTTCTATATTTCCAAAGGATGCGCGTTATGCGGTACGTGGTGGATTTGCACAGTCACAGTGGGTATGCCGGTGGTGTGGGCGACATTTCCCTTCCGGTCGTGGCGGAGACCATGGCGCAAAAAGGGATCAACGCGTTCGGCGTGGGCGATTGCCTGCAACCGGCCTGGAACGAACGGCTGGACGCGCTGTTGTCGGAGGCCGAACCGGGCCTTTTCCGGTTGCGTGACGCTGGAGGGGTGGTGGGCGCGGCGCGTTTCGTCATGCAGACGGAGGTGATCATCACATCGCCCGCTCCGGGGGGTGGACGGAAAATAACCCATTTGGTATTGTTGTTTCCCGGGTTTTCCGCCGCGCGCGAAGCGATTCGTTTGCTTCTCGGATGGGGCGTCAAGGTGGATATGGGCAGGCCGTTTGTCAAATGCGTCGATGCGGCGGATGTGGCGGAGAAGTGCACGGCGCTTCGCGCCATTGACGATTCCGTCATGCTTATTCCCGCCCATGTGATGACGCCGCAGGGGGTGTACGGGTCGGAACGCCCGGTCGGAAGTTTGCGCGAGGTGTTTGGCGAATTCGCTGACAGGATTACGACGGTCGAGACCGGGCTGTCCGCGGATCCCGCGCTTTTGGCTATGCTTCCGGAGTTGGACAATCGCACCATGATTTCCAGTTCCGATTGCCATTCGGGTGCGCTTAACCGGGTGGGCCGCGAGTTTACCGCGCTTGAGTTGGATCAGCCGTCGTATGCCGAGATAGTGCGGGCGCTGCGAGGTCGAAAGATTCGCTATACAGCCGAGTTCAATCCGGCCGAGGGACGGTTTTTCCTTACCGGCCACAGGGCCGGTCTGGAGCGGCACGGTAAATCGTACTGTTATTATTCGCCAGGTCTTGCGCCGCAGGACGGCCTGTGCCCGATTTGCGGCAAGCCGCTCACTGTGGGCGTTTTGGAACGTTTGCTTGAATTGTCGAGGGAGCAGGCGGGAGACGGCCGCCCGCGCCGGCTTGAAGAGGTCGAGTCGGTGCAGGCGATGAAGACGCTCGTTCCGCTGGTGGAGGTGATTGCCGCCGGACTCGGGGTGAAAAGTGTGACGGGCAAAAAGATATCCGGTCATTTTCTGTCTATTCTCGAAAAAGTCGGAACCGAGGCGAATTTGTGGGAGTTGCCGGAGACGGATATTCGCCGTTTGTTTACAGGCGGTTTGCCGGATGCGGTGTTGGAAGCGGTGGTGTCGGTGCGGAACGGCGATTTTTCGTTTCAGCCCGGCTATGACGGGAATTACGGCGTGTTGCATCTTGGGCGGAAAATTGATTGGTTTACTCAGAATTGCATTGCAACGCAGGATAAGATTTAAACGATTTTGCTATGGACATTAGCCCGTTGTTCTGGAAAATGCGGAGTATGCGATTGATTTTTTCAGAAAGGCCGACATCATGAAAAAACGCATCGGGGTGGAACGAAAAATAGTGCTGCTTATCGTGGCGCTGCTGGTTATGACGGCGGCGGCGATAATCCTTGTCAACCGGATGTTTTACAAGGAGAGTACGCGCACCCAGCTTACGGACTACCAGCTTCCGCTGGTTTCGGACAGCGCGCTGTCCGCGATTACTTCAAAAATCCTGACCGTGCAAAAAGCGCTCGAATTGATGGCCGCCAATCCGTACTTTCTCGATTGGGTGAAGGAAGGCGAGCCGGAAAGCGGCGTCGACACGGTCTATCGGATGCTTGAATCGGTGATTGGCACCTACGGCACGCTGGGGGCGAATTTCGTTTCCGCCCATACGCTCAAGTATATCGATGTGATCGGGAGTGACCGCGATCTTCTCTATGTGACGGAAAAGGATGGCTGGTTTTACGGCTTCCGCGACAGCGGGGTGGCGCTCAACATCGTCATTTATGTGGGGGATCCGGTTTGGGGCACGAAGGCGTTCATCAACCAGCGGGTCGAAAGCGGGGGCGAGTTTCGCGGCCTTATGTCCGCATCCATCGATCTGGAGGACATGGCCAAACAACTCAACCAGATGAAAGTCGGCGCGGAAGGCATTGCTTTTGTCCTGAATGAAAGCGGCGTGATTCGCTTTTTCCGCGATCAGGAGATGATCGGGAAGAAAGTGGAGGAGTTTGCTCCGGCCTACGGCGAGCAGTGGGAGAACATTGCATCGACCGATTATTTCCAGTTTTCCTACGGATCGGCGGACGACACCCGAGTGGCGATTTCCCGGAAGATTCCGGTTCTCGACTGGTATCTTGTCTGTGAAGTGAGCGAGGCGGAATTTTCGGCGGAAATGAACAGGTCGATGGTCATGACCATAATTGTGTCCCTGGCCCTGCTTGTGATCGGCGGCATTGCCGGGGTTCTGTTCGCGCGGACGATCACCCGCCCGATTGACCGCATCACGAATAACCTGATTGAGGGGGCGGATCAGATGTCGGATTGCGCCGGCACCATCGCCGACGCCAGCGCCGCGCTGGACAACGGCGCGAGCGCGCAGAACGAGGCGGTCGACGGCACCAACCGCGCGGTGCAGGAACTTGGCGCGGCGATTTCCCGCAACGCATCGAGCGCGAAAGAGGCCGAGGACGCCATGCACGTGTGCGATTCCAATGTGGAGACGGGCTTCGAGGCCATTACCCGCATGGCGGGGGCGATGGCGAAGATCAATACGTCGTCGGAGGAGATTCGCAAAATCATCGGGACGATTGAGGGCATTTCGTTCCAGACCAATCTTCTTGCCCTGAACGCGGCGGTCGAGGCTTCGCGCGCGGGGGAAGCGGGGAAAGGGTTTGCTGTCGTCGCGGACGAGGTCCGGAGTCTCGCCGGGCGGTCCGCCCAGGCGACGAAGGAAACGTCGGAGTTGATTGAAGAGACGGCCAGCCGGGTGGCGGAAGGAACGGCGATCGCGTCGGAGCTTGAGGAAAAGTTCAAGGCGGTCATGGCGTCCATTTCCGATATCCGCAGGCTGGTTGAGACGATAGGCAAGGACACGAACGAACAGGCGGGCGCTATCGGAAGCATTACGAGCGCCATGAACAACGTGGACAAGAACGCGGAACAAACCGCTTCGCAGTCCGCCGGGATGACGGCCATCAGCAGTGAGCTGGCGAATCTGGTTGCGAATCTTCGCGCCGATATTGACGGACTTGGTGCGATTTTGGCCAAGCGTCGTTGAGCCGGCGATCTACCACCAGAGCGTTACATCGGGCAGGCAATCCGGGAATATATTGTCGGCTTGTTGTATGACCGAAAGCACGGCTTCGTCAACGCATCCGTCGACCAGCATTCGGTCGAGCGCCCAGAAGCGGTTCAGGTGATCCCGTATGCGTTTTTTCGCGTACTCGGGACTTGTTCCGGTGCGCATAATGAACGACCAGTCCGACGCTTCGGCCAGCATCAGTTCGCGCATCATTTGTTTTGTCGTTTCGTTTTCCGGCGCGGTTCCGTATTTGTCCAGCGTTCTTTTTTCCTGTGCGATTTCGCTCATCCTGTCCGCCGCCTGGTGGAGGGGGGGGATGATGTCCTGGTTCGCGTCGTTTACCCAAAACTCATAGGTTCCGTCACCTCCCCAGCTTGAACCGGCCGGGAGCGCCTGCTGGTTTTCCGGGAATTTTTCCAGATATTCCGCGGGTGTCATGCATTTCACCGCATCCTGGTCGTGGTGCATTTTCCTGAACACGTATTCGAGAAATTGCGGTCCCTCGAACCACCAGTGGCCGAACAGTTCGGCGTCGTACGGCGCGACGATCAGGGGGGGCCTTCCGGGATATTGCCCGGCGAGCCGTTCAACCTGTCCTATGCGGTTGCGGAGAAAATGTTCTGCGTGCCGTGCCGCCCGTTCGCGTGCCGCGTCCGGGTTGTACAACGCTTTTTCTTCGCTTCCGCGTGATGTTATGCGGTGGAATTTGAGTCCGGTATTGATGCGGATATGGCCGTCGATGATGAATTCGGACAGTTCCTTTTCGCTCAGTTCGTGGCCGAGATCGCGGTAGAATTCCCGGTAGTCGGGGTGGCCGGGATAGCCTTCGTCGGCCGACCAGACCTGGGAACTGGTTGCGCGGTCGCGGCCGAAAAAGGCGACGCCGTCTTCACTCATGATGGGCGCGTAGACGCCGCGCAGGGGTTGCGAGCTGGCGCGTTCGAACGCGTGGGTGTCGACGAACGTGTAGCGAAATTCGGCGTCGGCCAGTTGTTTTTCCACTCCGGGATAATAGGCGCATTCGGGGATCCAGATGCCGTCCGGTTTTTGTCCGAATATGCGGGTGTGATAGCCCCGGGCCGCGAACAATTGGGCGCGGACGGCGCCGCTGTTTGGCTGGAGTATGGGGAAGAACCCGTGGGTCGCGCCGCAGGTCATGAGTTGGAGATTGCCCATGCGGGCGAGCGCGGCGAATCCCGAGGCGACCCGGCGGTTGCATTTTTCCTCGAACCAGAACAGGATGTCCCGGTAATAGTCGAGATAGAAACGGGCCAAATCCCGGCGGTCCCGTTCGTTTGCGGAGCGTTGCGTTTCCGCTTCGGCCAGCCGGATGACTTTTGCCAGATGCCCGGCGAAACGGGTTTGCAGGAGCGCGTCTTCCATCATGGAGACGAGGGTCGGCGAGAGGCTGAGGAGGAGCCGGTACTCGACGCCGTCGTCCTCCAGCCGGCTGAGGCGCTGAAGAAGCGGTATGTACGTTTCCGCCATTGCTTCGAAGAACCACAGTTCTTCCAGAAATGTTTCGTGTTCCGGATGCCGCACAAACGGCAGGTGGGCATGGAGAACGACGGCGATATTTCCAACGGCCATGTTTTTGTTCCCTCTTCCGCGGGTGGAATGCGGCAAAAGCGCCGCCGGCGTGCAATGCAGGCCGGCGGCATGTATCATGGAACTACATTGGGAGGAGGAGATGAATGTGGGCGCTGCTATGCAAGCGTCAATTCGGCAACCACCCAGTCGTGCAGAGTGGTCGGAGGCACGTGGACGTAGTATTTTTGCCGCATGCGTTGCGTCGCTTTTTCCAGGGTCAGGGCCTGTTTAATCACCAGGTCGACGGCGGTTCGGCGAACGCGGTTGGTGAAGCGTCCGGACGGCAGCGCCAAGTGGTCCATGGGGAGGGAAAAATGCTTGCGGCATTTTTCGCAATAATGTTTCGAATAGGTCACTTCCAGCATGGTCGGTCCGGAGATGCCGACTTCGCGCAACCGGCGGCGTCCGATGGAGTGGCGCTTGGAGAGTTCGTTGCAACGCGGGCAATGCGCCACTTTGCGGGACATGTTGATTTTCCGGAACTTTGTTCCGCGCGGCACCGATACTTTATTGGCGATGGTTTTTTCAGTCACGGCCTTCTCTCCTTAGCCTTTTTCCGGCGCGCTTTGCTTTTTCGCGTGTACGCCGTCTTTCTCCCCGTATGCGGCTTGCAGGTGTCTTTTCCATGCCCAGCCCGCTTTTTCGTCGTTCTTTTTGTTCTATCGACGCAAACGTTGGGAAAGATTTAGCGTTTCTTTGTTTTTTTTGCGGGATGGAGCCCCTCGATAAACGCACCCCGGCG
>DAIPJX010000026.1:0-15118 GCA_036770065.1 Planctomycetota bacterium | reverse complement strand
AAAATACTCCAAACAGTCCGGCGGCCGCGGCCAGTTCGCGCAAGTGTCCCTCAAGGTCGAGCCGCTTCCGGCGGGTTCCGGATTCGAATTCGTCAACGCCATCGTCGGCGGCGCGATTCCGAAAGAATACATCCCGGCGGTTCAGAAGGGCGTTACCGAAACGCTCGCCAGGGGCGCGTGGGCCGGATACCCAATCGTCGATGTTCGCGTCACCCTCTTCGACGGCAAACACCACGAAGTCGACTCGTCGGAACAGGCGTTTAAGATATGCGGCTCCATGGCCTTCCGGAAAGCGTTCCTCAAAGCCAGCCCGCAACTGCTCGAGCCGATGATGGCCGTCAACGTCACCACCCCCGAAGAATATGCGGGCGGCGTGACCGGCAACCTGTGTGGCAAACGCGGACGCATCAGCGGCATGGAACCGCTCGTCAACGGACAAATGGTCAAGGGCGTCGTTCCGCTCGCCAACATGTTCGGCTATGCTTCGGAACTGCGCAACATGAGCCAGGGACGCGCATCGTTCACCATGCATTTCGAACAATACGAAGTGGTGCCGCTGCGCATCGCCGAGGAAGTGGTTGCCGAACGAAAGAAAAAACTGAACATCAAGGATGAATAACGCAGTTCGGGCGATTTCTGCATGGTATGCAATGCCTGACTGAAAAAAGTCAGGCATTGTTTTGTACCCCGATCGCAGGTTGTAGTTTCTTTCCCGTGTGATACAATAACATTGCCGGCGAAAGGGAGAGAGTATATATGACCTCCATGGCGATGGCCAGTTTTCCGGAACTGGAACTGATCGACAAGCTGATAGCCAACCTCGAAAAACTGATTGCCGAGGCTGACGAAAAACCCTTGACCATCGACTCGTCCGGGCGGCCGAGGCGCTCGCAATACCGCGTCCTGAACACCACCCACAGAGGAGACAGGAAAGCAAAAACGGGGGACGCCGTCTATCTCGACAACGACCGCCTGACCCTGTATTGCGTCAAAACCGAAGTGGTCAAGGGAGCGGTGATGGAAATCACCATACAGGCGGAAAAAAGCGGGCGCGGCGAATCGTTCACCATGGTCAAGGGAAAAGCGCTCGGATTGAAGCGCGTGCGCGGCGGGTATGAAATAGACATAGAAGTGATCGAAATGCGGAACACCCTGATTACTCCCGGCCAGAAATTGCGCGAATGCCTCGCCAAGCACGACGCCGCCGGATGGAACCGCTGGTGCCAGGACATCAAGGAAAACATCGAACTGATCGGCATGGACATGACGGAAGCCGATTTGGCCGGATACGATTTGTGCTGTTCCGACCTGACCGGAAGCAATTTGACCGGCGCGAACCTGGCGAACGCGATTTTGGCCGGCGCCGATTTGGCCGGATGCAAACTGGATCAGGCGATCGTGACCGGCGCCGACTTCTTCCACGCCCGATTGGCGAGAAACCAGGCATGGGTGCTGCCGCAGTCGGGCATGATCGAAGTGGAAAGCGTTATATTCGAAGGATAGGCATGCGACAAACAAACAATACGCTCGTCTTCGGCAGGTACAGCCGGGAAGAATGCGGCCTTCCGGCCGTTCCGGCGCGCCCAATGGGGAAGGGCGGGTTTTTCATGCGCTTGTTTTTCCTGTTCGTGTGCCTGGTTCTCGCCGGGTGGGTCGCCGGCGTTTTCGCCGCCCGCCACCGCGAAGCATGGATGGAGACGCTGCCCGCGCTTGTCCACCAGGCCCAACCGAATGAAATATCGGCCCTGCTCGCAAAAGGCAGGCTCTACGCCACCGCGCTTGGCGACAGGCAAAAAGTCCGTGACGATTTGGCGCTGGCGCTCTTGATCGCCGCCGAAAAATCGCCCGGCCGCATGGGATATTACGGCAATCTCGTGCAATTGTATGCGTTGCCGCGAGATCCGGACGGCTTGCCCCAACACGAATTCGCCGCCGAGTTGACCGCCGGCGGCGTGTTCACCGAACTGAAACGCTACGACGACGCCTTCGCCGCGCTCGCGCGGGCGGACAAGGCGCTTGGGCGCTATCCGGACGGGCCGGAAAAACAGGCGCATCGGCTTCTTCTGGTCAACGCGCAAGCGTATTGCCTGGCGACGGCGCCCCTGCGCGCCGGCGGCAATCCGGAAAAGGCGCTCCATCTGTCGCAACTGCTCGTATCGTCCCGCGATACGCTCCTGAACGGCGGCCACGCATCCGATCAGGCCGCATTTCTCGACACCCTCGCTTCGGCGTGGTTCGCCGCCGGAGAAGCGGACAAGGCGGCGGATACACAACGGTTGGCGCTTGGCCTGGCCGACGCAAACGGCTTGGACGCGTATCTGGAGCATTACGACATGTTCACACAGGCCGGGGCAAAACGATAATGTTTGGATTCGGGAGCTGTCGAACAGTTCCCTCACTATAGATGATTACAGGAGCAGTACGATGCCACGAGCGTTTCTCAGTCAGCGTGTTCTCGAAATGGAACCCAGCGCAACCATGGCGATGAATGATCGGGCCAAACAGCTTAAAGCGGAAGGCAAGGACATTATTTCCCTGAGCGTTGGCGAACCCGATTTCAAAACTCCGCAACACGTTTGCGACGCTGCGAAAAAAGCGATTGACGACGGCATGCACGGCTACACACCGGTGTCCGGCATTCCCGAATTGAAAAAAGCAATCGCAAAATCGCTCACCCGCAGCACCGGAGTCGAATATCAAACAAACCAGGTCGTCGCTTCGCCCGGCGGAAAGTATTCCATCTATCTTACCCTGATGTCGCTCGTCAATCCGGGAGACGAAGTCGTTATTCCGGCGCCGTACTGGGTCAGTTATCCGGAAATGGTGCGACTCGTCGGGGGAACGCCGGTCATCGTCGAAACGAAAGAGGAAAACCTGTTCGTGCTGACCCCGAAAGCGCTCAAAAAGGCGATTTCCCCGAAGACGAAACTGCTTATCCTGAACTCGCCGTCCAACCCGTCGGGACAGATCATTCCTTCCGAAGCGATCGTCGAAATCGGCCGGATCATGGAGCGGGAACGCATCTGGTGCCTGTCGGACGAGATTTACAACCAGCTTATCTTCGGCGACGCCGGGCACAAATCCATCGCGTCCGTCTCCGACTATTGCCGCGAATACACCGTGGTGGCGGACGGCTGCTCGAAAACCTACGCCATGACCGGCTGGCGCCTCGGCTACATAGGCGCGCACCCGGAGGTCGCGAAAGCGATTGACGATTTGCAGGGGCAAACCTGCTCCAACCCGTGCTCGATAGCCCAGGCGGCCGCCGTCGCCGCGCTGGACGGGCCGCAGGAAAGCGTCGGCATCATGCGCGCGCGCTTTGAACAACGCGGCAAGCTGATTACAAAGCTCTTGTCCGATATCCCCGGATTCAAGGTCAACGAACCCAGGGGCGCGTTTTATTCGCTGCCGAACATTTCAGGGCTGTTCGGCAAAACCGTCTGCGGCAGGGTGATTGAAAGCGGCGTCGATTTCACCAACCTGGCGCTGGAAAAAGCGCATGTCGCCATGGTCCCGGGCCTGCCGTTCGGCGTGCCCGAGCATATCCGCCTGTCGTTCGCGACCAGCGAAGAAAATATAGAGATCGCCTGTCAGCGTCTGAAGGATCTGGTGGTGGGGAAAATACAATAATCCGCAAGGCCGCGTAGCGGCCGAAAACAACGCATCTGCCGGGGAGAAAGTATGTCGCTTTCGCCCCGGGCGGTTTTTTTTTATTGTGGGTGGGCACTTTTGGCGTTGAACGGATGCCCGGCAGCCTCATTGGGAAGGCACGGCCCGGTACCGGACGACTCGGAGGGAGGATGACAATGTCAGCCAGCGATGTGGTTCCCATGACGGAAGAGGGAATGGCAAGAATCAAGTTGGAAATGGCAGAACTGGAAAAGAAACGCCCCGCCATCAAGAACGCTATCGAAGAAGCGCGGGAAAAGGGGGACTTGAGGGAAAACGCGGACTACCACGCCGCGCGCGAAGAACTGGCCATGCTGAACGCCCGTATTGCGCAACTGAACGGGATGCTGGCGAACGCCGTCATCATCGATCCGTCAAAAGCGCCCCGGGACAAAGTCGTCATGGGCTGCACCGTCACCTTTACGCGGCTGTCCGACGGCAAGTCCATGAAACGGACCATCGTCGGCGCGGGACAAGCCGACCCGACCGCCGGGAAAATTCTTGTCACGTCCCCGTTGGCAAGTTCCATGGTCGGCCACGCTCCGGGAGAAACGGTCACCGCCGAACTTCCGGGAGGCCAGATGGAAATCAGGATTGATTCGATTGACTTCGAATAACAGGCCGTTATCGCAAATGCGGCGCGAAACGCCCGACGCATTCGAAAGCGTTGAGCGTCCCGTGTTTTTATCCTTGCGAAAGACGGGCATGACGCCATACTTTATAAGAAGTGCACAACACACGTATCACGTAAATAAACTACAATACAGGTTTGTTTGCGTGTGAGGTTTATGGCAAATTTTCGCAAGGAACAACCATGCGATTCATGAACACATATGCGACTGGCCAAAGTACGGGGGAAGCGGTTGATTCCCTCAAAAAAAAAATCGGCGACTTTCCCGTCGCCAACATGATCTTTTTCGTCTCCTCGCTTTTCGACGCCGAAGCGGTCGCGCACCATATTCATGACGCATTTCCCGAGGCCACGACCATCGGTTGCACCAGCTATTCGGAACTATATAACTCAACCATACGCTCTGGTTCCATCTCCGCCATGGCGTTCGCTCCGGAAGCGCTCGATACTTTTGCCGCCTCCGTCGTCGAAAATGTGTCGACCGCCCCAAACGCGCTCCGTGATGCGGTTGAAGGACTGGAACGACAACTCGGTAAAAGGCTGTTGGACCTGGACTTCCATACCCATTTCGGTATAGGACTGTACGACGGGCGCTCGCCGTATATTGAGCGCATCATGGACAAAATAGGAAATATTTCCGACATCGTCATGATAGGCGGCGCGGCAAGCGACGATTTTTCCATGGAAAAAATCCGGGTGTTCCACAACGGCCGCGCCTACCAGGACGCTGCGGTTCTGACGGTAGTCAAGCCTTCCCGGCCGTTCTCGCTTCTTAAAACGCAAAGCGCCCAGCCGACCGGTATCTCGTCTATCGCCACCAAAGTCGACGTGGCGGCGCAAACCGTCTTCGAACTCGACCACCGGCCCGCCGCCGAAGTGTATGCGGAAGCGATAGGCGTCGGACTTGACGATATCAGAGACGGCCACTTTCTCGAGTATGCGTTTGGAATCATGGCGGAGGGCGAACCGTTTCTGCGCGCTGTCAGAAGGCTTCTGAAAAACGGCGGTCTGCAGCTGTTCTGCTCCGTTCTGGAAGGGCAGCGGATGTGCCTGACGCGGACGGGAGACGTTGTCGAGACGACCGCGAAGACGCTGGAAACGCATCGCGCAAAACTTGGCTCCATCGAAGCGGTTCTGGATTTCGACTGCGCCCACCGGGACTTGTCCCTCCAGTCAGCGATCACCCGAAATCAGTACGCACAACTGTTCGACGGCATAAAAGCGACCGGATTTTCCACCTTCGGCGAATTGTATATCGCCACCGTCAACCAAACCGCGGTCATGGCGCTCTTTTCGTAACATGACGCGTTTCCCGCCGAATTTATAAAAAAATTGCAGAAAAAATCAGTTTTTGTCGAAAGAAACCTCTTGCCCCCGGCAAGTGGAGTGTACGGAACGGAAATGACCGGTCCGGATGCTTGCCATTACCAGTCCGCGCAAGTGGGAGAAACAGAATGTTTGACAAAACGCTCGTCCTGAGAAAAAAAGGCCATTGGTACGTGCTTAATTCACAGACGGGAGATGAACGGGAAATTATCCTGACGCTCATGGAATATGCGGAACAGGAAGAATACGACATCAAGCTCGACGAAGTGTATTCGCTCATGGAACAACTCGGCTGGAAGCTGGAAGTCTATATCCCCGGACTCGGCGCGGCATAAAGCGGCATAAAAATGCATGCTGGTGCGTTCGAAAAAACCGGGATTTTCAATGGAAAACAGGAAAAAAATCCGAATCAACCGGCAGAAATCCTCTGCGCGGGACGATAGATACTATATGTCGCCGCAGGGTCAGGTTTCAGGATGTCGGCATAGTGACCCGCATCGTGACGGGCGCGGTGAAATTCTCTTGCATGGATGACGAGACAATGGCTCACGAACAGGAAGAACGGAAACCGAAAAAAGCCGCCATTCCGCGCTTCGGGCCGTTCCTCACCATAACCGCCGCAATTCTTCTCTTGTTCGGCGCGGCCAGCCGCGTCGGAAAAATGGAGGAGACATTCGCTCTCTTCGGACTGGACAGTCTCGCGAACAGCCGGATACAGCGCGAAGAAGATCGGTTGCGCGCCGCGCTTCATACCATCGGAGCCGTTCCGGTCCAACGCGATGTGTTGCATCCGCCCGCGGGCAATGTTCAACTGCAATCCAATGTGCCGCCTCCGTATCGGGGCGAAGTCGATCCCGAAGACGTTCAGGACAATGGCCGTTCGCAGCTTTCGCTTGGCGTTCCGGCCGGTTCGTGGGAATCCGGACAGTTTGGGCAAGCCATGATGACCCCGGACGATAACGACGCGCCGAGACAACGCATGGTCGAGCCGGCTCCGGAACCATCCGGTCCGACCTACTATGTTGTGGAAACAGGCGACACATGGAACCGGATAGCCAAAAAAACGCTCGGAGACGGATCCCGCTGGCAAGAAATACGAAAAGCCAATCCGACAGCCCAGAACGGCTTGACCGTCGGGATGCGACTGATGATAGTCAAGTAACGCGAATGAATATACCGCAGGCAAAAATAATAATGCCCAACGTTGTATAAACGTTGGGCATTATTATTATTTTCCTGTATCATGGAGAATGCAATGCCGTGGATGGCGACAGATTGAAATACGTGTCGTCCGACGCATGGTTTCCTATGGAGTACAAATACCGTATGCGATTAATGCGCTCCGTCATACTGTTGCTGATTCTTGCCGCGCTGCCGATCCGCGCCGGCGAATTTTCGCTTGATCCGTTTTCCTTTGGCGACGGCGGGTCTCCGTTGTTTGCTCCGGGATTTTCCGCAACGCAAAACGCGCCGCTCGCGGCCGCGATCGCGGCGGAAACAAAAACCGTCCTTCCGGGACAACCCTTTACAATCGCGCTCGAACTGACCCACGCTCCCGACGCCTACACCTATTGGCGCAATCCCGGCGGCCCGGGGCAAACCACCGAGATCGAATGGACGCTCCCCGAAGGGTTCCGCATACGCGATACGAAATGGCCCGCGCCGCAACTCTACCGAAATGGACCGATAACATCGTACGTGTACAAGGGCACAACCCTTGTTCTGTTCGAAATCGCTCCGCCCGAATCATTCAGGGATGGGGACTCCGCCATGATTGCCGGTTTGGTCAAGACCCAGGTCTGCACCGCCAAAACCTGCACCCCAATACGGCTCGATGTCGAAACCACCATCACCGCCGGCACAAACCCCGGCCCGAAAAACCCCGACATTGTCGCGACCAAAAACGCATTGCCCGCCCCGCCCTTCGCATGGAGCCACGAAGCGTCGGCCTCCGACGGGAGGGTTGTCGTCTCCATGCGCCCGCTTCCCGGCTCCAACGCGGAACCGGTCGGCGTCCACTTTTTCGACAGCGGTTCGCCCGACCCGATAATCGATAGCCAGCAACCGCAACAATTGGAAAAGGACGGCGACGCCTGGCGGCTGCACCTTCCGCTTCTGGAAAACAAACGCGCGGCGGGCATGCGCCTTCAGGGCGTTCTGCGCGCGGAAAACGGCTGGATCGGGAACGACGCGGAACATACGGATTTTTCGCTCGATATTTCCATCGCCTCCGGAGAAGACAGCCTGGCCGGGCTGCAAGCGTCCGACTCCCGGCAAACGTTCGCGCTGCTCGCCTTCGCCTTTCTCGGCGGATTGATCCTGAATGTCATGCCGTGCGTGTTCCCGGTTATCGGGCTGAAAATAATGGGCTTCGCCAAACAGGCGCACAAGGACAGGCGCGCCGTTTTCCTGCACGGCGTCGCATACGCGGCGGGCGTCCTGCTGTGCTTCTGGACGCTGGCGTTTCTGGTCATCGCCATGGGGCGCGGCTGGGGCGCGCAATTGCAGTCGGAATGGTTCCTGTTCGCGCTCTGCCATGTGTTCATGATTTTGTCCCTCAATATGGCGGGCGTGTTCGACGTCGGCGCGTCCGTCGCCGGCGCGACGCACAATATCGCCAAAAACGAAGGACTGAAACGCTCGTTCCTGACCGGACTTCTCGCGACCATCACCTCAACCCCGTGTTCCGCGCCCTTCCTCGGCACCGCGCTCGCCTATGCGCTGTCGTTGCCGCCGCTGTTGTCGCTGGGCGTGTTCACCGTCATGGGGTTGGGATTCAGCTTTCCCTATCTCGCCCTTTCCCTCTTCCCGAGCTGGCTCAAGCGACTGCCGAAGCCGGGACCGTGGATGGATACGTTCCGCCAGGCCATGTGCTTCCCGCTCTTCGCAACGACCGCCTATATGTTCTGGACCATGGAAGCCATGACGGAGGAATGGCAATTCCTCCTCCTCCTCTTCGGGCTGGTCATGACCGCCATGGCGTGCTGGCTGTACGGCAAAAGCCAAAAAAGCCAGGCCAAACGACCGCGAACCGCGCGCATCCTGTTCGGCTCCGCTCTCCTCGTCCTGTTGGGCGGGCTGTGGATGGGACACCCCGCCTCCGACAAGGACGCCAGGCTCGCATGGCGGGAATGGTCGCCGGAACTTGTCGCCGAATTGCGACAGGACGGCAGACCTGTGCTTGTCGATTTCACCGCTCGCTGGTGCGCTACATGCCAGTTGAACAAATGGGTCTATACGGACGAGTCGGTTGCCAGCCTGATCCGCGACAAAAATATCGCGCTCCTCAAAGCGGACTGGACGCAATACGACGACCGCATCACCGCCACCCTCAAAGGCGAATTCAACAAGGCCGCTGTTCCGGTCACCGTGCTGTATGCGCCGGGGGAAAAGAAGGCGGTTGTTTTGCCGGAAATTCTGACGGTTGGCAATGTATCCGAAGTCATAGAGGCAATCCCCTAAATTAAAAGGGATTATGGTAACGAACAAAGTGGTTTTCAGCGCAAATCGGAAATGCGTTCCAGCCCATTGCATAGCATCATGTTTTCTTTTATACTTGTGCTCTTCGCTCCTGTCTGTTCTCTAATGACAGGCAATTTCTGAAATTATTTTTTCGTCCGGTTGAAAACAATGAAGTCGACGGCGCAGTATGTCCGATAAATGGAATGGCAGGTTTCTGAAATATCGGACCTTGCTACTGTTTCTCCGGGCGCCGATCGTTCAACCAAAGGCGTGGTTCGCCGTGACGTCCGGGTGGGAATCGTGTTTGCCCTGACGCCATGGAGGGGGTATTTGATGTCAATAAAGACGGGTTTTCGGCTGGCCGCACTGGTTTTGTTCCTGGTGGCCGCGTCGGTCCAGGGCGTTCGCGCCGCCGATGATTTTTTCAGCGACGGCTACGCTCCCGACTTCTCCGGCGGATACGAATACGAGGACGACTCGCTTGACGTTCCCGATACCGTCAATATCGGCGGTCCCGAAGCCGACGGCACCATGGTGACGGAAATCGAAGTCCTGAACACCGTCACAACCACCCCGGATCAAATCATCTACCGAATGTCCACCCGCGTCGGCCATCCGCTGTCCGAAAACACGCTGGACGGCGATTTTCAGCGCCTCGCCGCCATGGGCCTGTTCGACGACATCCAGATTAAAAAGGAATTCGTCGACGGCGGCATTAAAATCATCGTCATCGTCCGCGAAAAAGATCTGATACGACGCATCGAATTCCGCGGCAACCAGCAAATCAAAAACCGGAAGCTCGAAGGGCTTATCGAAAGCAAAATAGGCGAACGCTACGACGCCGGCAAAGGCAACCGCGACCGGCGCGCCATCGAAGATTTCCTCCACACCGAATATTATTATTTCGGCGAAGTCACGGTCGACGTCGAGCCGTTCGAGGACGGCGTCCGCCTTGTGTTCGACGTTGCCGAAGGCGGCAGGCTCTATGTCGCCGACATCAACTTCCGGGGCAACACCGTTTTCAACCGGAAAGAACTCCTGGCGAAAATGGAAACGAAACGCAGCGGCATCATCTCGCGGGGAAAATATCTGCGCCGCGCGTTCGAACGCGATCTGGAGCGCATACGCATGTCGTATCTCGATAAGGGATACCTCGACGTGCGCGTTATCGAGCGTCCCTTCGAAGTCACCGCCAACGTTCCGAAATCGCGCTGGCAGCGCCGCGACGTCTACATTCACATCGATATCGACGAAGGCCAGCAGTATCGGGTCGGTTCGGTCAATTTCGACTTTATCGGGTCGAGCCTCGTCTCCGAACCCGCCATCCGGGGCGTTATCAAAACCATGCCCGGCGCCGTCTATAGCCCGATCACCCTGCAGGAAGACGCAATCAAGATTCGCGACATCTACGGGCAAGCGCCGAATTCCCGCTACTTCACCCGCGTCATGCCCGATCCGGAAGTGACGGAGGACGGCCTGGTCATGGACGTCACCTTCCGCATCGCCGAAAGCCCGGAAGTCATGGTCGAAGGCGTGCGCGTCACCGGTCTCAACCGAACGAAAGAAGTGGTGGTGCTGCGCGAGTTCGAACTGTTCCCGGGTGAAAAAATCGACTCCCGCAAATTCGAACGCTCCAAGGAAAATATCGAAAACCTCGGCTTCTTCAAGGAACGCCCGACCATTGAAATCCGCGAAGGTTCGGCCCCCGACCGCGCCATTCTGGTCGCCGAGCTGGAAGAAATACCGACCGGTAAAATCACCGCCGGCGTCGGCGTGTCGTCCGAAAACTCGGTCGTCGGTTCGATTGGCCTTACCCAGCGCAACTTCGATTACCGCGACCGTCCCAAGAGCCTGCGCGATCTGTACACGGGCAAGGCGTTCCGGGGCGGCGGGCAGGATTTCTCGGCCAACATTTCGGCCGGCAGCGAAACGCAGTCGTATAACGTCAACTTCACCAACCCGTGGATTTTCGGCAAGCCGATCAGCATGACCTTGTCCGCCTATTACAACACGTGGGAATACGACGACGAATACAACGAAACGCGATACGGCACGTCCATCGTCTACGGAAAACGCCTGTTCGACATCAAGGAATTGACCATCAACGGCGGCTACCGGTTCGAAATGGTGCGCTTGTCCAAATTCAAGTCGGACCGGGATTCGCAGGAATATCGCCGCCAGGCGGGTACGCACAACGTAAGCCGCTGGCTGGCCGGCATCGATTACGATTCGCGCGACAGCGTGTTTGAACCGACGCGCGGCGCGGCGGTCGGGCTTAACTTCGAACTCGCGGGCAGGGCAGCCGCCAGCGACAAGGATTTCTGGCGCGGCTTCCTGACTTCGCAATACCTTATCCCCCTGTTCGTCGACAGCCAGGACAGGAACTGGAGCCTTGGCTTCCGGGGCGAAATATCCTATGCGCAGGCATACGGCCGGGGCGACGGCAAGGGCTGGATTGAACGCGACGACAACGGACAAGTGGTTCACGCCGATTTCAGCAACGAAGTGCCGTATTACGAGCGCTTCCACGCCGGCGGCGTCGGCTCGGTGCGCGGCTTCGACAGCCGGGGCATCTCCCCCCGCGACAAGTTCACCAACGCTATCGGCGGCGAAGGGCTGGCCTCGGCCTCGGTGGAATTCTTCTTCCCGATTTGGGACAGAATCATTCGCGGCTCGATGTTCTACGATATCGGCTCGACCTGGCGCTACGGCGACAAGCCAAGCTATAACCGTCCGTTCGATAAAAACGGCCTGCGCATAAGTAATGCCGACCGTCATTTCCGCAGCAGTTGGGGCCTTGGCGTCCATATCAAGACGCCTCTGGGGCCGATGCCGGTCAGACTGTATTATGCCGTGCCCATGAACAAACAAAAGGGCGATGAGACCCAGAGATTCCAGTTCACCATGGGAGCACTGTTCTAACCGACAATTAATAATTAACAATTAATAATGAACAATGAAGGAAGAATTACATTTAGGACTCACTCGCTACCGCTCGTTCATAGCTTCGCATAAAGCGAGCGGTAGCGAGTGAGTTTTAAATGTAAGAATTTTCCTTCATTGTTCATTATTAATTGTTCATTGGCAATTGTTCATTGGCGGTTCGCTTTTCTCTTGCGTTGAGCGGGATGAGCGCTAGTATTATCGGTTTGCTTCTGAACAAAGTTGACAGGAGAGTTGTATGTTGAAGTATTCGTTTTATGTGGTTCTGGCCGGTATGGTCCTCGCGGGATGGACTGCGGGCCACGCCGGCGAAGCGGCGGCACAGGCTCCGGAAACCAAACGGATCGGAATCGTCTTTATTCAACAGGTGTTTCAGAACTACCAATACGCCAAGGATACCGAAGAACGCATCCGCACCACCTTCCAGCCCGAACAAACACGCATCGAAGATGAAATCAAACGCATCCAGGAACTCGAACGCGCACTCCAGAACAACCCCCTGAAACCCCCGGGAGGCGCTCCCTGGCGCAAATCAATGATGGAAATCGAAGCGGCGAAAGTCGAAGTCCAGGCAATGCAGGAAGACTTCGGTTCGCGCGTCCGCGACGAAGAAGCCGGATTCTGGATGAATATGTACAACGCATTCCAGCGCTCCTGCAAAATACTCGCCGAATACTACAACTACGACATCATCATCGCCGCGCCGGATCCGACCCTTTCCGAAGAAGCCGTCAAGGCAATGGACCCGATGGCGATTCAACAGGAAATCCTCATGCGCCGCGTGCAATACGTGCACGACCGCGCAAACCTGACCAAATCGATTACCGATTTGTTGAACCATCGCTATCAGCAGTACCAGGCGGATCCGCAAAACAATCCGCTGTAACGAACCGGACGACAATCAATGTCCGACCAAATTCGCGCACTATATTATCTCCCCCGCTTGGGGGAGATAATTCAATAAAAGAGAAAAAGCGGGAACTTGCCATGCCGGAAATAACCCTGGGACAACTTGCCGACAGCCTGAACGCCGAACTCGTCGGAGGCTCGCGGGAAACCGCCGTTTCCGGACTCGCCAGCCTGGCCCAGGCAACCGCAAAAGACCTGACATTTCTGTCCAACCCGACCTATCAACCGCAACTTGCCGAAAGCAAAGCCGGTGCGGCCGTGGTCGGGAAAACCGTCGACGCCGCGCCAATGCCGCTCCTCCGGGTCGAGAACCCCGACCTCGCGTTTGCCCAGGCGTCCATGATGATTGCGCCGCCTCCCGCCCACCCGGCGGCGGGCATACACCCGACCGCGCTCGTCGACGCGTCCGCCGTGCTCGGCAAAAACGTTTCGATTGGAGCCGGCGCCATCGTACAGGCGGGCGCTTCCATCGGCGACAATACCATTCTGTATCCGCAAACATATGTCGGCGACGAAACCGTCATCGGCGCGGACTGCGTCCTCTATCCCGGCGTCAAAATCATGCACCAGGTAACCATCGGCAACCGCTGCATGTTCCAGGCCGGCGCGGTCGTCGGATCCGACGGTTTCGGCTACGCCTGGACCGGACGCGGATATTTCAAAATTCCGCAGGTCGGCACAGTCGTCATCGAGGACGACGTCGAAATCGGCGCGAACGCGACAATCGACCGCGCCCGCTTCGGCGAGACCCGCATCGGAACGGGAACGAAACTGGACAACCTCGTCCATATCGCCCATAACGTCAAACTGGGACCGTGCTGCGCATTCGCCGCCCAGGTCGGCATCGCCGGATCCGCCGTTATCGGCATGGGCGTGCAGATGGGCGGGCAATCCGCCGCTATCGGCCACATCACCGTGGGAGACGGCTTGACCGTGGTCGGGCAATCGGCCATCAGCAAATCCGTCCCCGGCCGGGAAGCCGGCGTCACCGACAAAAATCAACTCGTATGGATCGACACGCCGGCAAAACCGATGGGTGAATTTTTGAAACAGCAACAAAACCTCAAAGCTGCGGGCAAACTGCGCCGGACCGTGAAAGAGCTGGAAGCCCGCCTTGCAAAACTGGAGGCTGAAAATCATGGGAAATGAAAAACAACGCACGTTGGCGAAAGACGCCGTGTTTTCCGGCATCGGCCTTCACACCGGCGCCGAATGCTCGGTCACCGTCAAGCCGGGCGGCATAGGCAGCGGTCTCGTCGTCTCGTCCGCCGGGGCAGCGCAACGCCTGCGTCCCGGTCTCTCCGAAGGCAGCCGCAACGCCAACGCCGTCCGTCTGGGTGAAAATATCGAGGTCATGACGGTCGAACACCTCCTGTCCGCCCTGTGGGGCATGGGCATCGACAACGCGGTTCTGGAATTCGCCGGACCGGAAGCGCCCGGACTCGACGGTTCGGCGCTCGAATACGCCAAGGCGATTCAGGCGGCGGGCATTGTCGAACAGGATATGGGCAGGGACGTGTTTGTCCCGAAAAGCCCCGTCTCCGTCGGCAACGCCGGCAGCGGCGTGACCGCCTATCCGTCCGCCGACGGCAAATTCCGCGTCACCTACGTGCTGGACTACAAAGAATCGTCCCGCGCGCGCGGCACGGTGACCGTCGAGATTACGCCCGAACTCTATATGGAAAACATCGCGCCCGCCCGCACCTTCGTCATGAAGGAGCATGTCGAGCCAATGCTCGCCGCCGGACTGGGCAAAGGCGCATCGCCCAAAAACACGCTGGTCCTGGACGGAGACGCCATAGTCGACAACGAATTTCGCGTCGCCGACGAATGCGTCCGGCATAAAATCCTCGATCTGGTCGGCGATCTGAGCGTTCTGAACCGCCGCCTCGGCGTGCATATCGTCGCCTCGAAAAGCGGCCATGCGCTGAATATCGAACTCGCGAAAGAAATCGAACGCGTCATCACCAAAGCGGAAAACCCGGCGGGACTGCTTTCCTTCGCCGAAATCACCCATATGCTGCCGCACCGCTATCCGTTCCTTCTGGTCGACCGGGTGGTCGAACTGGAAGATAAAAAGCGCATCGTCGCGGTCAAAAACCTGACCTTCAACGAAAACTTTTTCCAGGGACATTTCCCCGGAAAGCCGATTATGCCGGGCGTTCTGCAAGTCGAGGC
>DAIPJX010000221.1:0-4056 GCA_036770065.1 Planctomycetota bacterium | reverse complement strand
CTTGGGGGCTGGCTTCGCCCCCAAACCCCCAAGCCAGCCTTCCGCTGGACCAGTTCTTTACCTGTAACAACGCTGTGTGTGGCACCGATACGCGACGGGTGATCGACGCTCATTCAAAAGAACGGCAGGCTTACAACCTGCCGTTCTTTTTTGCCTCGAAAGGATTGCTTATCATGCGGTTGATTGTAGTGCGACACGCCGACGCGGTAAACCGGGCGCCGACCGACGCGGCTCGAGTCTTGTCCGAAAAAGGACGGGCGGACGCAGTCAGAATGGGAGCCTTCATCGCACGAACGCTCGCCGGAGACGTCACCATAGCCTCCAGCCCATACGTCCGATCAATGGAAACCGCGACAATCGTTCGCGCCGCCATCGGACTCGCCGAACCGGTCCGCAAAGACCCCGCCCTCGCAAGCGGAATGACGCCCGAACAAGGCTGCGGCGTCATCCACCAAAACGGAACGCTGGACGGAACGCTCATCCTCATCGGACACGCGCCCGACCTCGGAATGCTCACATCCTACCTGCTGGGATCCGACGCTTCGTCCATCCCGATGCAAAAAGGCGCGGCGGTCTGCCTGGACGTCAAACGCCCCGGCTTCGCCAGCGCCGAATTGCTCTGGTTTATCCATCCCGCCCTGGTATAGCCGCAGAGCCGGATCCGCGCTTGCGTCATCTTCAGAATTCGCTATACTGGTCTGGATCGTTTTTTACTTCATGCAGAAGAACAGGAAAATTCGCATAATGGCTCGTCTTGAAGAATCCAGAATCTCCGGCCCCGGCGACGGCAAAGTCATGTATGTCCCCCCGATGGAACCGTGGGGAGCGCGCTTTTTCGCCGCCGCCTTTCGCTCAGTCGGCTACGACGCCCGCGCCTTGACCGAAGACGCATCCACCCTCGCCATGGGAATGAAACACACCGGCGGCGGAGAATGCGTCCCGTGCCCGTCCACCACCGGAGCGCTGTTGTCCGCAATCGAACGAGACGGGGTCGATCCGGAAAACGTCATCTTTTTCATGCCGACCGCGTGCGGACCGTGCCGCTTTGGACAATACGCCAAACTGAACGAATTGATCTTCGCCAAAAAAGGGTGGAACATCCGGCAAATGTCCCCCTCGGCGGAAAACGCCTACGAAGGGCTGGACAACAGCGCCCGCATCCTGCTCTACCACGCGCTGATTGTGGCGGACATCATGCGGAAACTCACACATCGGGTCCGCCCCTACGAAAAGGAAACCGGAGCGGTCGATTCGATGGTGGAAAACTACACCCAACAGATTGAAGACGCTTTCTCCGCCGGCGACAAACGAAAAGTCGCCCATCTCGTCGCAACCTGCTCAAAAAATCTTGCCATGCTGCCGCAATACAAGGCGCGGCGGCCGCTCGTCGGCGTTGTTGGCGAAATTTACGTCCGTTGCGATCCGTTTTTGAACAACGATGTGTGCCGACGAATCGAATCGCTGGGCGGCGAATCATGGCTCGCCCCAATCAGCGAATGGATCTTCTATACAAACCACCTCCGACACCTTCTGGTCAAGGAACAGTCGAAAGGCGCGTCGGCCATTGTCGAACGCGCCCGCATCTGGCTGGAAACACGGCTCTTTTTCAACAAAATCGAACACAGATATTACGATCTCGCCGCCGACGTATTGTCCGATCGCCATGAACACCCCATCGACCAGGTGATCGAGGAAGGCATCCGCTATCTGCCGTGGCAGTTCGAAGGCGAGGCGGTCCTGACGCTGGGCAGGGCGGCGCTGTTCGTCAAAAAAGACCATTGCAAAGCCATCGTCAACGCCAGCCCCATGTTCTGCATGCCCGGCACCATCACCACGTCCATTTTCCCTCAACTGGAACGCGAATTGAACGTCCCGATTGTCTGCAACTTCTACGACGGTTCGGGCAACCCCAACCAAAGTCTTGTCCCCGTCATGCATTATATCACCGAACCGTATCGGGCCGAACAAGTGGCCGAGCAAATGGCTGAACGAAAACGCCGGACAACCCACGTTACCCGCCGAATCCCGAGAAAAATGACGGCAGCCGATTGACCGAAGCGTCGATATATATTATACTGACCAAGAGGTACAATTGTAACTAGCCACCCCGCCCGTACTGGGCGGGGTGTTTAGAGAAACGAACCGTTTGCAGGAAATGACGGCCACGTGGCCATTTTGAGTACGATTCCCGCAAGCCGGGAATCCGTTGGAAAGGAAATGTTATGCCAGGAAAGACGGAACACGCCGCAATGCGGAAATGGGTCGAAGAAATGGCCCAAATGTGCAATCCCGACAGCATTTATTGGTGCGACGGAAGCGAAGAGGAAAAAGCCAAACTCACCAAGGAAGCCCTCTCCACCGGCGAATTGATTGAGCTGAACCAGAAGCTCCTTCCAGGCTGTGTGTATCACCGCACCGCCCTCAATGACGTGGCCCGAACCGAAAACCTCACCTTCATCTGCACCGACAAAAAAGACGACGCCACCCCGATCAACAACTGGAAGTCCCGCGAAGACGGCTACGCCGAAGCGCGCGGATTTTTCAAGGACTCCATGAAGGGCCGCACCATGTACGTGGTTCCCTTCTCCATGGGTCCGGTCGGTTCGCCCTTTGCCAAGTACGGCATTGAATTGACCGACTCCATTTACGTTGTCCTGAACATGCGCATCATGACCCACATGGGCCAGAAGGTTCTGGATGCGCTGGGCAAAGACGGCGAATTCACCCACTGCCTCCACTCGAAGGCCGAACTCAGCCTTGAAAAGCGCCGCATCCTGCACTTCCCCGAAGACAACACCATCTGGTCCGTCAACTCCGGATACGGTGGAAACGTCCTTCTGGGCAAAAAGTGCCTGGCTCTGCGCATCGCGTCCTGGCTCGGCATGAAAGAAGGCTGGATGGCCGAACATATGCTGATTCTGGGCATCGAAGATCCGAAAGGCAACACCGAATACGTTGCAGCCGCCTTCCCGTCCGCCTGCGGCAAAACCAACCTCGCCATGCTGGTTCCGCCGGAAGGACTCCAGGCCAAGGGCTATAAGGTCTGGTGCGTCGGCGACGATATCGCTTGGCTCCGCCTGGGCAAGGACGGTCGCCTGTGGGCGGTCAACCCGGAAGCGGGCTGCTTCGGCGTCGCCCCGGGAACATCGATGAAAACCAACCCGAACATGATGAAAGCGGTTCAGTCCAATACCATCTTCACCAACGTCGCCTTGAAGGCCGACGGCACCGTGTGGTGGGAAGGGCATGACGACGCGGCCCCGGCCGAAGGCGCTCTCGACTGGACCGGCAAGCCGTGGAAACCGGGTGAACTCGACGCCGACGGCAAGAAAGTGCCGGGCGCGAACGCCAACAGCCGCTTTACCGTGCCGATTTCGCAGGTTCCGTGCGTATCGCCGAAAGTATTCGATTCGGAAGGCGTGCCGATCAGCGCGTTCATCTTCGGCGGCCGCCGCGCCCGTCTCGCGCCGCTCGTCTACCAGTCCTTCAACTGGCAGCACGGCACCTACGTCGGCGGCACCATGGCGTCGGAACGGACCGCCGCGCAGTATGGCGCGCAGGGCGAAGTCCGCCGCGATCCGATGGCGATGGCTCCGTTCGTCGGCTACAACATGGGCGATTATTTCGCGCACTGGCTGGCCATGGGCAAAAAGGTTGCGAATCCGCCGAAAATTTTCCACGTCAACTGGTTCCGCCAGGACGAAAACGGCAAGTTCATTTGGCCCGGATTCGGCGACAACCTCCGCGTTCTCGAGTGGATCGTCGACCGTTGCAAAGGCGCCGTCGATGCAAAGGAAACCCCGATCGGCTATATGCCCAAGGACGACGCGCTCGATCTGACCGGCCTCGCCATCGACAAGGCGACGATGGACAAGCTGTACGCCATCAACAACGACGAGTGGAAGGCGGAATGCGATGGCGTTGAAGAATACTTCAAGAGCCTGGGCGATCGCATGCCGAAGGAAATGTTTGACGAATTGGCGGCGCTCCGCAAGCGCCTTGGTTGATCATTTCACAACAACAGTGCGCAATACAAAAACGGGCGGCCGGGAATGG
>DAIPJX010000220.1:0-4060 GCA_036770065.1 Planctomycetota bacterium | reverse complement strand
CACCACTATGCAAAAAAAAATGCTTCGTTCACTCGCCGCTTTGGCAACCGGCAGGTATACGCTGGTATTGTGGACGGCGGTTGCCATCACGGCCCTTTCCTGGATGCCGCCGATCATCAGCTATCTGCGGGGCGGATTGCACGCTCCGTTCGATTTGGCCTCCATGCTGCCGCAGGACGTGCCGGCGGCGCGGGATTTCACCCGGGCGGTGGTCGATTTCGATTCGGTCGACGAAGCGGTGGTCGTACTGCATCTGGGCGGCCCCGGAGAACGCGAACCGACAACGGCTGAACTTCGCAAAAACCCGTCCCTCGGAACGCCCGAAGCGAAAGAACAACGGAAAACCGCGCGGTTGCGCCATATTCCCGCCGCCGGGCGCGTCGCCGATTCGATTGTCGAACGGCTGGCCGGAGACGAACGCATACGCGCCGCCTTTACCCGGAAATTCCGCCAGGAAGACAAGGATTATCTTCTCTACGACGCGCTGCCTTCGTACGGCCTGCTGCTGTTGGGCGACGACGAAGCGGAACGGGTCGGGGAACTGCTGCAACCGGACGCAATCCGCCGATCGGTCGGAGCGCTCCAGACCCGGCTCGGCAGCGTCATGTCGACCGGCGGCATGGACGAATGGATGCTTATGGACGCCATCGGCCTTGGCACCGTGTTCAAACGCGCGCTGGACCGGTACGGCATAACCGAGAACGACACGTCCGCATCCTCCGGCGCCGGCGAATACCTGGTCGACCGCGACGCAACCATGATGCTGGTCGTCATTCAGCCCGACAGACCCGCGCAAAGCATAGACTTCGCCACCATCATCTCCGCCTTTATCCGCGAACAGGCGATGCGGGCGTATGACGAAATAATGCCGCCCGCCTCGCGAAACGCAATCCGTCTCGAATTCGGCGGCGGATACGAAGCGGCGGTCGGATACACCAGCCATGTCAATTTCAACCTGCTCTCCACCCTTCTGACCAGTTTGTGCGGCGTGCTCGCATTGTTCGGACTGGTTTTCAAACGTATGGGCGTTTTGCTCTACATAGGCATTCCGCTGGTGATGGTGGTGTCGTGGACCATCGGCATCGGCTGGGTCATGTACGGGCAGCTCAACATTATTTCCGCGTCGTTCGCGGCGGTTCTGGTTGCGCTGGGCATTGACTACGCCATCCATGTGTACAACCGCTATATCGGCGAACGGGCCAAAGGCGAGACACTCGAGAATGCGTTTGCCATCGCGCTCGAAAACACCGGCTGGGGCGTTATCATCGGCATGGTGACGACGGCCATCGCCTTCCTTTCCCTGGGCGCGACCCGCTTCAGCCAACTGGCGGAGTTCGGCGTGCTGGCGGGGGTCGGCATTTTCCTGTCCGCGCCGGTCATGCTTCTGGTTTTGCCGGCGCTTCTCGCCTGGCGCTACCGCGAATCGGGCGAACGCGCCGCAACGCTGAAACCGCTGGGCATGGGATTGACCGGAGTGGGACGCCGGGTTGAACGGCATGCGACGCTGGTCACCGTCGGCGGGGTGATTCTGGCGGTCGCCGCGCTGGTCCGGCTGGGCGCGTCGCCGGACGCCTTGGTGTTTGATGAACGCGTGTCCGCGCTCCGGCCGCCGGAACGGGTGTTCGAACTGGGCGGCGAAATCGCCCGGGCGTTTTCCAACCGGAACCCCAACTCGCTTATGTTGCTTGCCTACGGTTCGACCGAAGAGGACGCGGTGGAAAACGCAGCCCGGCTTCAGGGCATTGCCGCTGAAATGGAACACGAGACGGTCCGCAACCGGAAGGGCGAGGATATGCCGCTTCTCGTCGCGTACGAATCGTTTCTCCGGTATATTCCGCCGCCGTCGTCGCAGCGGCGCATGCTGGAGGTGTTGAAAAAGGCCGACCTGCCGCGCGCGCTCCTGACGTTCCGCGAAGCGCTGGACGAAGCGGGGCTGGACGAGGACTATTTCGGATTCACCGTGGCGCTTCTGGAACGGCACCAGGAACGGGTTGAACATGACCTTGTCCTGCTTCCGACCGATTTGAGCGACACGCCGCTGTGGCAATACATCAAACGTTTTGTTTCGAAGCGGCGGCGGGTGATCGATCTGCGCGCGCCGCTCCCGGCCGATCTGGCGTTCCCGGTGACGGTCGCGTCGCCCGCCGTTTCCCGCGCCGAAGAAATCATGGCGCATGTCGGCCAGACGCTGCCACGCGAACAATTGCTCGCCCTCTATTACGGCGACGACGTCAACTGGCAAAAACAGGTCAAACGCGTCACCGTATACGAGCCGTCGGGATGGGCGGTGAAAATCAGCGTCTATCCGCCGCTGGCCGAAGCGACAAAGGCGGGCGACCCGATGGTTGACGAACTGTGGCTGAACGCGGTGCTGTCGCGGCTTGGCATTACGCCCGACGGTATGCGAAACGGCGAGCGGAACGGCGCCGTCCTGGCGGGCATGCCAATGCTTGCCCACGAGCTGGCCGTTATTGTCAAGGCCGATTTCCGCCGGGTGTCGGTGGCGGTTTTTGTCATTTGCGCGGTCGTGCTCACCGTGTTTTTCCACCGTCACCCGATACGGGTTGTGACCAGTTTGATGCCGATTATTCTCGGGCTTGTCTATTTGATGGGTTTTATGAGCGTTTTCGGCGTGCATTTCAATTTCGTCAACACGCTGGTCATCCCCATTATCATCGGGTTGGGCGTCGACAACGGCATACATTTGACCGAACGCTTTTTTGAATCCGGGCATTCGGCCGAAACGATTATTTCCGATACGGGAAGGGCGCTGATTGTTACCGCGTTGACCAGTTGCGCCGGGTTCGGGTCTCTCGCCATTTCCGGGTACGAGGGAGTCGCCAGCATGGGCAGGCTGTGTATCTTCGCGCTTGGCTGGGTGTTGTTCGCCAGTTTGCTGGTCGTGCCCGCCATGATGTATCTCGGCTGGCGAAACCGGAAGGCGGAGAAGAATTGACATGGAAAAGCATATCGCGACACTGGGTGAACGGCACTGTTAAAAAGGGAAGTCTATGAACAAAATCATCGCTTTGGCGTCCGTGTTCGCCATGGTTGCGACTGTGGCGCTGGCCGGACAGGGCAGGGAACTGTCGCCGCAGGAAGTGGATCGGGCGATTAACCAGGTATTTTCCGGCGCGCAGGGCGTGACCCGGATGGAAGCGGACCTGATCACCCAGAAGACCGGCGGCATGGTCAGGGACAGTCAGACCGCGTACGAATTCCTTCGTCTTGAAGCGCCGACCCGGATGGTGTTGATGAACCGCGGATCGAACCAGGGGCGCGTCCCGCCGGAACAAATGACCCTGATTATCGTCGACGGCCGCAATATTTGGGAGGTTGAGGCCAAGAGCGCGAACGCGTCGCAGCGTTCGGCGAGCCGCCGCGAGTTCAGGCCCAATATCGAAGGCGCGCAAGCACAGGGCCTGGCTGTTTTCATCGGATTGTTTTTGATGGGACGCGACGTCACGTCGGCGTCGGGTTTGCGCGAGGATTTCAATATCACCGCGATTGATGAGCCGATTCCGAACCGGTCCGAGACGACGCTTCACTTTACCCTGACGCCGAAGCGCGGCGGCGAAACGCTGGAATTGTGGATGCTTCCCGGCCATGTACTGCCGTGGAAGGTGCGCTCGTTCGAACGCAAGGAAATCAAGTTCCCGCCGCCGAAGCCGGGCGAAGCGCCGAGGTTCAAACTGGAGGAAACGGTTCGCGTGTTGCGCAACGTCAAGACGAACCTGAACGGCCTTGCGCCTTTCAACGCCGACACGTTTACGTTGCCGTTGGCGCCGGACATGGTTATCCGCGACGAACAGACGAATCAGATCATGACGCCCGATCAGGTGCGGGCGGAATTGACCGAGGTGCAAAGGGAGTATAACGCAAGTCGACGATAGCCGAGAAGAAGGGGGAAGCCATGCGCCTGGCGATTGATGTCGGGAAAAATATCCGGAGATCACCGGTCCCGTGGCTGACGAGTTTGTCCGCAAAAAAACACGCCCGGGCGGGGCGTGTTTTTTTGTTTCGCGCGGATGCGTTTCACGGTTGCAGTTTTTCCACGACC
>DAIPJX010000219.1:0-4075 GCA_036770065.1 Planctomycetota bacterium | reverse complement strand
AATAGGCGTTTCTTTCGGGAATCCCGAGACGACGCCCGGGGGCCGCGCGCTCAGGTTTTACGCGTCGCTTCGTCTCGATATACGCCGTATTGAAACGCTCAAGGGTCCCGACGGCCCGCGCGGCAACCGGGTTCGGGTCAAGGTGGTGAAGAACAAGGTTGCGCCGCCCTTTCGCCAGACCGAATTCAACATCATGTTCAATCGCGGCATTGATGTGAATGCCGAGCTGGTTGACTTGGCTGTTCTGGCGAAGATTGTCTCGGCGGCGGGTTCGTGGCTGTCCTACGGCGATGTCCGTATTGGGCAGGGGAGGGAAAAGGCGGCGGATTTTCTTGCGGAGAATCCGGCGCTGGCCGGCGAGATCAGGGAAAAGATTGTTATGGGCGGAGCGGAACGGGAAGACTGAATGCCGAAGCGTATTGCTCTTGTTGTCTGCATGGTGTTTGCGGCGGGCGTTTCGTTGTTTGGCGGCGAATCGCTGTCGGGCGGCGATCTTGCCGATCTTCGACAGATTCTTGCCGAGGCCAAGCGCCGGGTGTTTCCGTCGGTCGTGTTTCTCATGCCGATTGCGGAGCGTTTTGACGCGGGCCGAGCGGAGAAGTCCCAGGTGGCGGGTTCGGGCGTGATCATTTCCGCGTCAGGAGAAATCGTCACCAACTGGCATGTGGTGAACCGGGCGGTGGAGATTCGCTGCCTGCTTTATGACGGATCGTCCTACCGCGCCTCGATTGTCGGCATCGACAAGGATACCGATTTGGCGCTGTTGAAAATCGAAGCGCCCGGGGACGTTGTTTTTCCCGCCGCCGAATTGGCCGACAGCGGGTCGCTGGAAGAGGGCGAGTTCGTCATGGCGATGGGTGCGCCGTGGGGCCTTTCGCGGTCGGTTTCGATGGGGATTTTGTCGTGCGTCAACCGCTTCCTGACCGATCAGGGCGGCGGCTACAATTTATGGCTGCAAACCGACGCGTCGATCAACCCCGGCAATTCCGGCGGCCCCCTGGTCGATACGAACGGCCGGGTCGTCGGCATCAATTCGCTGGGTTATTTGCTTGGCGGCGATTTGGCGTTCGCGGTTCCGTCGGACACAGTGAAATATGTCGCCGGGCGGCTGCGGCGGGACGGAAGGGTTGTCCGCGCCTGGACGGGGTTGCATGTGCAGCCGCTCAAGGATTTCGACAAAAACATTTTTTACGAAGGCGAGCATGGGGTGCTGGTGGCGGGCGTCGACCCCGGGTCGCCGGCGGGCCGGGCGGGCGTGCGCGTCGGCCAGTTGCTGTTGGGGGTGAACGGCGTTCCGGTCAACGGCATTAATCACGAGGATATCCCCGCCATTAACCAGTTGTTGGCGGAGTTGCCGATTGGCCGTCCTTCGGAGTTTTCGCTGGCTCCCGGCGCGGGTACGGACGAGCCGGCCCTGGTGATGGTGACGCCGATGGAAAAGGGCGTGGTCGAAGGCGACGATTTCGATTGCCGCCGCTGGAACATGACGATTAAGACCATCAATGAATTCGCCAATCCGCTTCTGCATTTTTTCCGCCCCGGGGGCATTTACGTCCAGGGGGTCAAGTATCCGGGCAATGCGGAAAAGGCCGGCCTTGCCGCCGGCGACATTATAGTGGAGATAGACGGAGTTCCGGTTCGCGATCTGGAACACTGCCGGAGCATGTACGAGACAATTGTCGTGGACGACAACCGGGAGAAGAAGGTGGTGTTCTGCGTGTTGCGGTCCGGACTTCGAACCTATCTCATGCTTGACTACGGTCCGCTGTATGGGCGGGAGTAGCGTATGAGTTCGGGATCGGTGCGGTTGCATTTGGCGGCGGATATTCATCAGCACGAATCGCCTTCGGGCGAGTCGGATCGGGTTGCGTTTCCCGATGCGCGGGCCGAGTCGACGGTTCGGAAAGGGAAGGAAACCGAAGTCGGCGAGTTGCGGCGGGAGAACGGGAGGCTTGTGTATGTGGCCGCTCCCGGGAAAACGCCGGAGGCGGCGCGCATTGTTTGGGCGCGTCCGCTGTCGGAACGCGACGGGAGCGGTCCGGTTTCCATCATGATGGCGGGGAAAAAGCGGGAGCTTTCGTATCTTCCGTCCCTCTCGTCCCTTTCGCCCGAATCGAGGCGCATTGCGGAGGAGGAGTTGGCGGCGGGCATGATCATGCCCCGTATTCTTTCCGTATCCCGGGTCAAACCGCGTTTCGGCAATTATTATTTCGATGTGGAGACGGACAAGGGGAGCCGGCGCTTTCTGCTGTCGTCGCCGGAGAACAATTCATTCCGTCCCAAGCCCGACGTAATTATCGTGAAGGATGTGTCGGGGAACTGTTATGAAATCAATCCCGTTTCGGGGCTGGACGCCGGATCGCTCGCCGAACTTGACCGGGTGCTGTAAGAAGAACCGAAAAGCCTATTCCGCTTTCCGCGTTTCTTTTCCATACCTGTTGCTGATTGCTTTGCTGATGACCGCGCCCAGGAACGTCATCGCGAGAAGGATGGCGGAGAGCGCGTTTATTTTCGTGGGCGAACCGTGCTTGATCGAACTATAGATGTAGATGGGCAACGTTTTCGAACCGGTTCCCGAGACGAAGAAGGTGACGACGAAATCGTCGAGGGACAGGGTGAACGCGAGCAGTCCTCCGGCCAGGATTCCCGGAGCCAGGAGGGGTAGAAGGATTTTTCGCGTCGCCGTCCACGAACTGGCTCCGAGGTCGCGCGCCGCGTCTATCAGGGTGAAGTCGAAATCCTGCAACCTTCCCAAAACCGTCATCGCCACATAGCTGATGCAGAACGTTACATGCCCGATATAAATAGTCGTCATGCCGAGTTCCGCGCCAAGCGCGACAAAGAAGAGGAGCAGGCTCATGCCCATGAGTATTTCCGGCACGACCAGCGGGATGTAGACGAGCGTGTTGTGGATGAATTGCAGCCGGGTGCGGTAGCGGTTCAGGGCGAAGGCGGCCAGTGTTCCCAGCGCCATGCAGGTGATGGTGGAGAGGCATGCGATTATCAGGGTGTTTTCGAGACAGGTCCATATTTCGCGGTCGCGGAAGAGCTGGATATAGTATTTCCAGGTGAAGCCGCGCCACGCGCCGCCGAAGCGGCTGTCGTTGAACGAACCGACGACCATGACCGCCAGCGGCAGATAGAAAAAGGTCAGGGTCGCGAGAAGTGTCGCGAACGGAAAAAAGCTTCGTTTCATTTCAATCCCCGCAAACCGATTCCGCCGCTTTTCCTGTCTTGTGCGCGCCGGTTCGACCAATAGAGGAAGGCGAGCAGGAGCGCCACGACGACGACCGTCAGGATGGCGGACAGTGCGCTTGCCCTTGGCAGGTTTCGTTCCGCATAGACGTATTGGGCGATTTTATTGCCGATCATTTCACTGCTTGCTCCGCCGACCAGATCGGGGATGACGTAGGAGCCGAGGCACGGCACCAGGACCATTATGGCGGCGGTGACGAGTCCCCGGCTTATGCCGGGCAGGAAAACACGCATAAATGCGCCTACCGAGCTTGACCCCAAGTCCCGCGCCGCTTCCAACAGGTTGAAGTCGAATTTTTCCGCCGCCGCGTACAGCGGGAGGATGGCGAAGGGAAGGTGTGTGTAGACCATGACGAGAAGAATCGCGCCGGAGGTGTAGAGGAGCGGTTGATCTTCTCCAAGCGCGCCGATCCACACGAGAAAAGTTCTGAACGAACCGTTGGTGTGGAGGATGGTTTTCCAGGCGAAGACGCGGATGAGGAAATTGGTCCAGAATGGGATGACGACGCCGAGCATTGCCCACTGCCGCCAGCGCGGGGGAATGCGGGCGAGGCAGTACCCGACCGGAACGGAGACGAGGAGGCAGACGATCGTTGCGGCCACCGAAAGCCAGATGGTGCGCCAGATGATGTCGGGGTAGTTCGGGTTTGCCATTTGCCGGAGCGTGCCCAGTGTCCAGCCGGGGCCGATTCCGCCGTATGGATCGGCGGGCCGGAAGGCGAAGGCGAACACCATGAGCGTTGGCACGACCAGAAAGGCGACGAGCCACGCGAGGGACGGCAGGGAAAGAAAAATTTCCGACGCGCGGCCCGGCAGGCCC
>DAIPJX010000025.1:0-15272 GCA_036770065.1 Planctomycetota bacterium | reverse complement strand
TGTGAGAGGACGGAAGGTAGGCCCATTATGAGCCTACCTTCCTCCTACTCGATAAGAGATACTCGGCTTCACGGACCGATTTCGGAAATAATCGGGCTTTCAAAATAATCCGTGTCCACTTCCCCGACCGAACCGGAAAGCGGCGCCGCCATTCCCGCCCCGACCACATCCGGCAACTGTGACGCATCCGTCACGCCGGGGGGAGGCGGAGTCGGCTGGCCCGGCTGCACATACTCGTTCATGCCGGACCCGGTCAGATACGGGTCGTCGATCACATTGCCATACTGATCCGTCACGACCGGCGCGTACGCATCGTACATGGTGTCGGACTGGACCAACCGCTGTTCCGGAGCGCCGACGCCAAACGGCTGGCCGCCGGCGGCAACGACTTCCGCCTCGGTCAGGGTGCGGATTTGGTTGACGCTCAGCACATTGGCGCTCGCGCCCGAAGCAAGTTCGACCGCGCCGTTGACCCATACGCGCTGGCCGACATACATGGCGAGATCAAAAGAATCGCTTCGCAAATAATAACGGATTTCGCCGTTCTTGACCAATCGGTAACTGGCGGGCGCGCCGCCAACCCGGCCGATATTCTCCACAAACCCATAGAACCCGCCATACAGGGGATCGGCTGGAAGATATCCGGCCGAACCAAGTGTCGTAGTCGAGACGGGGTAGGAATACCCGGAGGTCGTTTCCTGATCAATCGCTCTCAGCTGCTGCTCGAGCGAATCAAGCGCTTCCTCCAGTTGATTGCCGTGAACGACAGCCTCTTCCTGACGGCGCTGGAAGTTTTCCTGCAAGCTTTCGAAGTAGCGTTCCTTCAGTTCATTGGCGCGGCGGTCATTGTCCGACAGTTTCAACCTGCCAGTCGCGTCCTGCTTGCCCGCGTTCATGTCGACTGCCGGGTTTTCCGGCGGCGGGGCGGAATCGACAGCCACCTGATCGGCGCCGTCGACGCGAACGTATTCGGCGAACACATACGCACGGGCTGTTTCCGGCGCGTCTATGCGGTACCATTGGCCGCGTTCCTGCTTGATGACGACCGGGTCGCCTTTTGACAGTTTGCCGACGACGGTCGATTTGTCCCAATAAAACGCATGGATATCGACATCGTCCTGGTTGACGACGCCGGGAACGCCTTCTTCGGGAATCTCACCGGAAATGTCCGCCGTGACGAAATTCTTGTGGATGCTCGCCAGCTTGTCCTGCGGGAAAACGATCTTGAACCACTCGCCGTTTTTCGCGAGAACGGTGACCTGGGCACCCGTCGTCAGAACGTCAATTGACTCGTACTGGGTGCTGGGCCCGGCGCGGACATTCACTCTGCCGCCGGAGATTTTTCCGGGGCGGGGCGTTTCATCGGCCATAAGCGTCGCGGCGGCTTGGGCGGGCGCGGCGGGCAACCCTGCGGTTCCAGGCAGTTCAACCGGCGGCACGCCGGCGTACTCGTCGCTTTGCGGAAGCGGCGACAGCGGCGGCGGAGCCAACGGCGCCGCGATCAGCGATGGCGCCAACGGCGATGTGGTTGACGGCGCCGGCGCTATTGGTGCGTTTCCTGCCGTCGCGGCAGGGGGAGTCGTCAGTGAAGGAGGAAGAAGCGGCGATGTGGCAGTGGGGGAATCCTGCATGGTGAGCGGAGGAGGAGCCGGAGCGTCGTCCAGAAGCGGCGGGGGCAATGGCGGCATATCGCCAAAATCAAAGGCGTCCTGCCCGGCCGATGCCCGGGATGTCGCCATCCCCAGCACACTCAGCGCCAGAAGCAGCGCCAGTACAAGTTTCCGCATTGGAAAATCCTCCATACGAACAGCGGCACCCAAACGATGGTGTTATGTGACAATATACCTGAAACGTCGGGGCATAACGGCCCTTACACTACATTATCGGGCTAATGGGACGTTTCTTTCAATTATTTTCAAAAATCGGGGAAAGGAATTTGCTTTGTATCGACAAAACGATGGAAAAATCTCTCTTGGTATAGCCACTGCCCAACGCTTGATAAACGTTGGGCAGTGGTCATCGATTATTATTCCGCTGTGCTGGACCAGCTTTTTTTATCGCATTTATGCGGGGATTTCGTCTGCGGCCGCTTCCTGCGAACGCTTTTCACCGTGTTCGTGATGCTTGACGGCGGAAACAGCTTCATCCTTGGTCAAATACCCGTGTTTCTCGCCCCACTTTTCCCAACCGTTATCAATCAACTCATTATCGACAACATACTTGTGCGGACGCGGCAAATCCGGCAACTCAAACATCAACCCAATAAGCGCGTCTTCAACAATGCCGCGAAGCGCACGAGCGCCGGTGCCCTTTTTCAACGCCCTCTTGGCTATGGCGCGAAGCGCATCATCGGTAAACTCGATCTCCGCGCCCTCAAGCGAGAACAAATGCTCATACTGCTTGAGAAGCGCATTCCGAGGCTCGCGAAGAATACGAATCAACGCTTCCTCATCCATGGGGCGGATAGGCGCAAGAACCGGCAACCGACCGAGCAACTCCGGAATCAGGCCATACTCAAGCAAGTCGTCCGAATCCACCTGCTCAAGCAAATCGCCCAATTCCTTGTCCGCCGACTTGTCCGTCTCGCGGTGAAATCCAATGGACTTCTGCCCGATGCGACGGCCAATAATCTCGCCCAAACCGTCAAACGTGCCGCCGCAAATAAAGAGAATGCTCGCGGTGTTGATCGGAATATACCGCTGTTCCGGATGCTTGCGCCCGCCCTGCGGCGGAACGTTGCAGACCGTGCCCTCAAGCATCTTGAGAAGCGCCTGCTGCACACCTTCGCCGGAGACGTCGCGGGTGATGGACACGCCCTGGGTCTTTTTGCCTATCTTGTCGATTTCGTCAATATAGACGATGCCCTTTTCCGCCTTGGCGACATCGCCGTCAGCCGCCTGAATCAGGCGAAGCAGAATGTTCTCGACGTCCTCGCCGACATACCCGGCCTCGGTCAGCGTCGTCGCGTCGGCAATGGCGAACGGCACATCGACCGCGCCGGCGAGAATCTTCGCCATCAGCGTTTTGCCGCAACCGGACGGGCCGACAATCAAAACGTTCGATTTTTCCACCTCGACATTGTCGCCTTTGCCCGCGACAAGCCGCTTGTAGTGATTGTGAACCGCCACGGACAGCACTTTTTTCGCGTTCTCCTGGCCGATGACGTATTCATCCAGCGAGCGTTTGAACTCGCGCGGCGTCGGCACCCGATTGATCGTGACGCCCTCTTCCTCGCGGCGGCCGAATTCGTCCTCATCCATCAAGGTAATGCACATCTTGACGCAATCGGAACAAATGCACGCATCCCCATACCCTTGTATCACCTTTCGGCGATTGTCGGGCGGACGGCCGCAAAACGCGCACCGCTGCCCGCCCTTGCGAGTCGAGCCGGAGTCGCCAGCGCCGCCGGATTGGTTCTGTTTTGCCATGGTGCTCTCTGCTCCTCAAATCCTTTTGCTCTATGATCACGCCAATCAATGAGGCTTCACAACTTCGCCGGCGGATTTTTCACCCGGCATAATCACTTCGTCGATCAATCCGTATGTCTTGGCTTCATCGGCGGACATGAAGAAGTCGCGATCCGTATCTTTTTCAAGGATGGACAAATCCTTGTCGCAATGCTTGGCGAGAATGCCGTTCAAAATGCCTTTCAAACGGTTGATTTCCGCCGCCTGGATAGTGATGTCGGCGGCGGTGCCTTCCGCGCCGCCCCACGGCTGGTGAATCATGATGCGGCTGTGGGGAAGCGAATAGCGCTTGCCCTTGGTGCCGGCGGCGAGCAGGACGGCGCCCATGCTGGCGGCCTGGCCGACGCAATAGGTGGCGACGTTGCAGGACAGGTGCTGCATGGTATCGTAAATGGCCAGACCCGCGGTGACGCTGCCGCCCGGGGAATTGATGTACACCTGAATATCGGCATCGCGGTTGACCAGATCAAGATACAGCATCTGGGCTATGTACAGGCTGGCGTTGCTGTCGCGAATATCCGACCCGATAATAATGATCCGGTCCGACAACAACCGGGAATAAATATCGTAACTGCGTTCGCCGCGCCCGGTCCGTTCAATAACGAACGGAACGAGATCGGCCACGGGCTCTATAGGGTTTTTCGACATAACGTCCGTCTCTCTTCCATAAAAGTACAATTTCGTGATAGTTCCCAACGGCTAACACTTGTCGCGCAAATTACTCGTTTCCTTCGCCGGCGGCGGTATTGGCGGCGTCGGCGTTGGCCGCGCCGGAATTGTCTTCCTTCTTGTCGGGGTCGAGACGACCGCCTTTTGCGCTGTCGACGATGAACTGCATGACCTTGATGGAAAGAATTTCCTGCATCATCGGGCCAACGCCGTCAAACTCGCGGACGCGCTGAATAATCTTGGCCGGCGTCGTGTTGTACGCCTGCGCCAGGGCTTCGATTTGCGCCGCGAGATCGTCGTTGGAGACGGTGATGTTTTCTTTTTTGCCGATCCTGGTGGCAATCATGCCCCAGCGGACTTTTTCTTCGGCCGTCTTGGCCGCTTCGGCGCGGAATTCTTCGACACGGGCGTCCATTTGATCCGCCGGAACGCCGCCGCGCTGCATCCGCGCGCGTTGCTGATCGAGAAGCGCGTCCGTCTCCGAATCGATCATGCCCTGCGGCACCGGGAAGTCGACCTCGCCGATGATTTTCTGCATGACCTGCTTTTCCTGCAGCGTCCGCGCTTCGACCATGGCGTCGCGCGCCAGATTGGCGCGGATGTGGTCGCGGAAATCCTTCAGGCTGTTCATGCCGAGGTTGCTGGCGAACGCGTCGTCGAGAGCGGGCAGTTCTCCGCGTTCAACGCCCGCGACCGAAACTTCGATCGAGGCGGGCTTGTTCCGCAGGTCGGCGTTCGGGTGATCCTCGGGCATATTGATGGACAGTTCCACCGTGTCGCCCGCCTTTGCGCCGGTGAATTTCTGAACCAAATCGGCGCAGGGAAGGCCGAACAGTTTGTCGCCTTCGATGCGCAGGCGCTGTTCTTTCATGTTCATCACTTCTTCGCCGTCGACTCGGGCGACAAAGTCGACTTTCAGCACATCGCCGTCGGCGGCTTCGCCCTCGACCGGCGTGTAGTTGGCGAAAATTTTCTGATAGCGTTCGAGCGTTTCCTCGACTTCCGCATCGGTCACTTCCTTGGGCTGGGCTTCCAGCTCGAAACCGGTGTATGCGGGCAATTCGAACTCGGGCATGACGTCCAGTTCGATTTCGATATTGTACGGCTGGCGCGGAATCGGCTTGCCGACGGTTTTGTCGGTCACGCCGCCGAGTATTTCCAGATCCGTCTCCTTAATGACGTCGTTCAGGTGTTTGTCGGTCAGGGAGCGGCGCGCGCCGTCGCTGGCCTCTTCGCCGAAGCGTTTTTCAAGAGTGCGCAGGGGAGCGTGTCCTTTGCGGAAGCCTTTGATCTGAACATACCCGTTTATTTCACGGTAGCTCTCGGCGAAAGCGTTGTCAATATCTTCCGCGCTGAACTGCAGGACTATTTTTTTACGGCACGGGCCAACTTCACTCAGCTCATACTTCATGTTCTTTCACCTGACGTAACAAGTATTTGTAAACAAAAACAGCCCATGTCGCCCGACACGGATCTGGCGCTTCCAAACAGATACCCCAATTTCCACCATTCTATGCTAGTAAAGCGGAGGGCAATGTCAAGGTTTTTTGAATCGGCGGCACGCCAAATACACATGACGACCTGCCTCCGGGCCGGTCGTTAATTCTTTTCGGGCAACGCTTCCGTGTTTATCGGATGGCGACGGCGGCCCCGATACGGGCCAGCGTTCGTTCCCGGCCCAAAAGATCGACCGTTTCCCAAATCCCCCGGCTCACCGTGCCGCCGGTGAGCGCGACCCGCAACGGATGCGCCAAATCGCCCAATTTCAAACCCTGGCTCTCGCCATACGCGAGCGCCGCCTTTTCCAGCGCCGGGGCGTTCCATTCGCCGACCTGCGCAAAGGCTTTTCCCAAGCCTTCCAGAATGGCGAACCCCGCGCCGTCATTTTTCCGCAATACCTTGTCCACCGCCTTCGGGTCAAGGTCCACGCTCCCGGTGAAAAAGTACCGGGTGTTGGCGACAAAATCCTTAATCGTTTTCAACCGCTCCTGCTCGAGCACAATCAGCCTGCCCAGCCAATCGTTGTCGATCGACCCGACAGCCACGCCTTCGCGTTCCAGCTCTTCCTTGACCAGCGGCGCGAGATCGGCGGGCCGCATCGCGCTCAGGTATTGGCCGTTCATCCAGGCGAGTTTTTCCAGATTCAACTGCGCGGCCGAACTGGAGACGCGCGACAAATCGAAATGGGCGATCATGTCTTCTTTCGTCATGATCTCCACCCCGTCCTCCCTGCCCCAGCCGCACAGCGCGAGGAAATTGAACAGGCATTCGGGCAAATAGCCCTTGCTCTTGAAATCGCCGACATAGGCGTCGCCGTCGCGTTTGGAGTACGGCTTGCCCTTGGCGTTGACGATCATGGGAAAATGCCCGTATTTCGGCGGAGTTTTTCCCATGGCGCGGAAAATGAACAGGTGGCGGTAGGTGTTTTCCACATGATCGTTGCCGCGCAGAATATGCGTCACGCCCTGATCGATATCGTCCACGACATTGGCCAAGTGGAACACCGGGCTGCCGTCGGAACGGACAATCACCAGGTCGCGGATCGAATCGAGCGGCTTTTCCAGCCGGCCCAGGACGATATCGTCGTAATACACATAGCGGCGGCGGAAATGAAGCGTTTTCGCCTTGCCGGAGAGGGCCGCCTCGGCGGAACCGGGAACGCCGGAAAGAAGCGCTTCGCCCGGCACGACGTCGCCCGATTCCATCTCCACGGTCAGCCCGGACATGGCGTCGCGGCTGATCGGGTTGTGGTACTCGCGCCCGTCCGACCCGTGGGTCACGTAGTCGACGCCGCGTTCGGTCACGAACAGTTCGCCCTTCGACACGTCGACTTTCACGTCGTCCCTGGGTTCGGTGACGAACGATGGGTCAAGAAGCGCTCCGTCCAGATGAAGAATCGTCGGGCCGCCGTCCTTCTTGCCGGCGTATCCGTCGGCAATCATCCGGCTCACCACTTCCATATGGCGCTCGAGTTGTTTCGATTGGTACATGGGCGCTTCATCGTAGGTGAGGCCAAGCCAGGCCATCGCCTCGAGAAGCGTTTCGATCGCTTCCGGCGTCGAACGTTCGAGATCGGTGTCTTCCACCCGGAGCAGGAATTGCCCGCCGTTGTGCCGCGCGAACAGCCAGTTGAAAATGGCGGCGCGGATATTGCCGATGTGCACGTTGCCGGTGGGGCTGGGCGCGAAGCGAACGCGTGGTGTCGAAGCCATATGACGGGATTCCTCTCGGTCGTTTATTTGCAGCAGCGATAAATAATGGCGGGCGGGATGTTTTTCCAAATCACCTCGCTTTTTTCCACCAGGGAAAAGCGTTTTTTCAAATTTTCCTTGAATGCCCGCCCGGCCGGCAGCACCAGCCCCTGAAGATAGGCGAAGGTGGCGAAAACGCCGCCCGGCGGCATAACCTCAATCATGCTGTCGAGGATCTTCGTTTGCAGGCTGTCCGGGAAATTCGCCCACGGCAGACCGGAAATAATGCAGTCGACGCGGTCAAATCCGTTTTCCGCCGCGAACCGCTTCACGTTGGCCGCGTCGCCTTCATACAGGGAAAGCCGGGGAAAACGTTTCCGAAGCGCTTTGGCGAAATCCGGATTGATTTCAATCGCGAAAAAATGCTGATCCGGCAGAAGCGAAGCAAGAATTTTCGCCGTGAACACGCCGGTGCCGGGGCCGAACTCGGCGATAACCGCATCCTGCGGCGGATTGGCGAACCCGATTATCCGTTCGGCAAGCGCGTCCGAACTGGGCAAAACCGCGCCTGTACTTCCCGGCTTGGCCAGGAGTTGCCTGATAAACATTCTCGTTTGGCCATTCGCCATGCGCTATCCTTGTTTTCGTCGCATTTAGAGCCTTGTATGTTGAATAAGGCTCTTATTTGCAATATCGGGTCGGATCCGGAATCCCGGCCTTGACAAACCCGTCCCGGCGCAAGCGGCACGAGTCGCACTCGCCGCACGCCAGTCCTTCCGGGCCAACCGGATCGTAACAGGTCAGGGTTTGGGAGTAGTCCACCCCCAAACTAGTCCCCCATTTGATAATACCGCTTTTATCAAGGTGTTGCAATGGCGCGCGAATCTGTACCGGCGCGCCTTCCGTTCCGGCTTTGGTCGCGAGGCCGGCAAGATGCTGAAACGCGGCGATAAACTCGGGCCGGCAATCCGGATACCCCGAATAATCGACCGAATTGACGCCGATGAAAATCGCCTCCGCCCGCCGCACCTCCGCGACGGCGACGCCGTAGGCGAGAAAGATCATGTTCCGGGCCGGAACATAGGTTGAGGGAATGCCTGTATCGGAATTGTTTTTCGGCACGGCGACCGCGTCCGAGACCATGGCTGAATCGCCGAACGCGGCGACATCGATGGCGATGGTCTGGTGCGTCGCATTGTGCCGTTCGGCCAGGCGCCTGGCCAAATCCAGCTCTATGCGGTTCTTCTGCCCGTAATCAAACGAAACACAGTGGCAACCGTACCCTTCCGATTTCGCAACCGCGAGAATAGTCGACGAGTCGAGCCCGCCCGACAGCAACACGACAGCTGTTCGTTCTTCCATTTATGCAACACCTCCGCCGGGCGGCACCGATTCGCCCGCCACCTCGAGACGCGTCATCGCGCGGACAATGGCCAATTTCGCCCGGTCGATATCGACCTTGACCGAATTCGGATCGTCCGTCGTCAACTCGGCCAGTTTTTTCCGGGCGCGTTCCAGCGATTCGCGCGCGCGCTCGACGTCGATTTCGTCGCCAACCTCGGCCGAGTCGGCCAGAATAACCAATACACTCCCGTTCATGTCCATGTACCCGCCATGAACCGCAAGGGACGTGACCGACCCGTCGTCGCCCTTCGCCTGCATCACGCCCACCTTGAGCGGAGCGATCGTCGGTTCGAACCGGGGAAACACCTCAAGCGTTCCGGCCAGCGTTTCCAGCTCGACCGATTCGATCATTTCGTCGAACACATTCCGTTGCGGAGTCAAGACCCGGCAGCGCAATTTGCCATGGGCGATCTTCATGCCGTTTCCTATTTGCCGACCTGGACGCCGAGTTGCCGCGCCTTGTCGACCGCTTCGTTGAAATTCCCCACATACATGAATGCCTGTTCGGGCATATCGTCGGCCGAACCCTTGAGAATCTGATCGAATCCGTCCACCGTCTCGGCAATCGGCACGTAGCGTCCGCCCATGCCGGTGAACTGTTCGGCGACGAAAAACGGCTGCGAGAAAAAGCGCTGGATTTTGCGCGCTTTCGCCACGATTTTCTTGTCCTCTTCCGACAGCTCGTCCATGCCGAGAATGGCGATGATGTCCTGAAGATCCTTGTATTTCTGCAACACCTGCTTGACCTCGGTCGCGACCCGGTAGTGGCGTTCGCCCACAATGCGCGGATCGAGAATGGTGGAGGACGAACCAAGCGGATCGACAGCCGGATAAATGCCCAGCGACGCGATTTGCCGCGAAAGCGCGGTAATGGCGTCGAGGTGGGCGAAGGTGGTCGCGGGAGCCGGGTCGGTATAATCGTCCGCCGGCACGTACACCGCCTGAATGGACGTTATCGAACCCTTTTTGGTCGAGGTGATGCGCTCCTGCAACGACCCCATTTCCGTCGCCAGGGTCGGCTGATAGCCGACGGCGGACGGCATGCGCCCCAAGAGCGCCGACACTTCGGAACCGGCCTGGACAAAACGGAAAATATTGTCGATGAAGAGAAGCACGTCCATGCCCTCTTCGTCGCGGAAATATTCGGCGATGGACATGGCGGTGAGCGAAACGCGAAGGCGCGCGCCGGGCGGTTCGTTCATCTGGCCGTAGACGAGCGATGTTTTGGACATGACGTCCGCTTCCATCATCTCGATCCACAAGTCGTTGCCTTCGCGCGTGCGTTCGCCTACTCCCGCGACGACCGACCGGCCGCCGTGTTCGGTTGCGATGGAGCGGATCAGTTCTTTCATGATGACGGTTTTGCCGACGCCGGCGCCCCCGAACAGTCCGACCTTGCCGCCCTTGGGGATCGGCTGAAGCAGGTCGACGACCTTGATGCCGGTTTCGAGCAGTTCAGTCGCGTTTTCCTGCTCCGCGAACGACGGAGCCGGACGGTGGATTGGATAATGTTTTTTCGCATCGAGAGGGCCGGCGTCGTCAATCGGATCGCCCGTGACGTTCAGGATGCGGCCCAACACTTCCGACCCGACCGGCGCCATGATCGGCTGGCCGGTGTTTCGGACCGGCATATTGCGGACCAGGCCGTCGGTCGTCGACATGGCGACGCAACGAACGGTGCGCTCGCCGATATGCTGCGCCACCTCCAGCACCAGATCGAGCGGCGGATTGTCCTGTTCTATTTTCAGGGCGCAATTGATTTCGGGCAGGCTTCCGACATCGAACTCGACGTCGACCACCGGACCGGAAACCTGTTTCAATCTACCGTATTTGTTGTCAGCCTGAATCATTCCGCTTCTCCGCTTTCACTTGCCCGCCGCACCAGCGACACGACTTTGGTGCCGGCGACAATATCGTGCAATGCCCGCCGCTGTTCCTTGTCCCTCAATAAAAACGCGCCGTCCAGACCCAGATACAAAACCGACATGAGCAGGATGGACGCCCGTTGCTCTTTCGCGGTAAAGTAAATCCACAACGGTATAATTTCAATGCCGTGGCTGAACACCGCCCGGGTCAGCGCCTGCACCCATGCGACATCGCCGCCGTCCAGACGCGCCACCTTGAGGTACCCGACCATTTTCCCCGGCGATTGCCCGCACCAGCCGTAGAACAGCGCCAGTACAATCACAAGAACGATCTGCTCGATGAGCGACCGGGAATAAAACCCGCCAAACCGCTCGAACGGAATATCCCGGGCTATCGAGTACGCCGTCACGCCGAACAGCACAAACGCCCACCCCATGAGCCGGTCCAGGCAATAGCACCCGAATCGCCGGAACACGGTCAAACGCGGCATGCCGTCTATCGTATACAATTCCGTCATGCCTGCGCGTTCGCTCCTCCGACAATGTCCAGGAGTTCCATGGTAATGCCGGTCTGCCGCGCCCGGTTGAGATCGAGCGTGAGGTTGTCCACCATCTCTTCCGCATTGGCGGTGGCGTTGTCCATCGCGGTCATGCGGGCTGCGAGTTCGGCGGCGTAGCTTTCCAGCAGGCCCCGGTAAATTTCGGTCGCCATGCGCCTGGCCATAAGTTTGGACAACGCGGTTTTCGCGTCGGGAAGCAGTTCATACACGAGCCGGAGCGGCGGCTTTTCCGCCTGCACTTCCATCTCTCCCTGCTGCGCCATCAGCTCTTCTTCCGCATCCCCAATATCGAAAATATCGTCCGGCGCTTCCTCCAGAACGATTTCTTCAAGCACCGCGCCCCGGTCGACATCGTCTTCCGCCTCCGGCGACTTGCGAACTTCCCGCATATCGATGGGCAGAAGCTTCCGGCTCACCGGACGCTGGGTCAGCATAGAGGCGAATTCGTTGTACACGACATACGCCTCGTCGATGCGGTCGCCCGTTTCGCCGGAAAACATTTCGACCAGCGTCTCGCAAATATCGCCCGCCATGATGTACGACAGTTTGTCGAATACGTCGTGATAGCTGCGGATGATTTTAAACTCGGTTTTCCGCAAATACGCGATAGTCCGCTTGCCAATGGCGAAAAACACCGGCTCAATTTCCGGTTTCGCCCGCACGTGCTCGGTGACGGCGCGGAAAGTGCTGGTGTTGAAACCGCCCGCGAGGCCCCGGTCGCCGGCAATCAGCACGTACGCTATCCGCTTCACTTCCGGGTGCGGCGTGAACAGCGGGTGCTCGTCTCCGCGCAAATCCTCGGCCACATGCTTGACCAGCCCGTCAATCGCGTCGGCGTACGGGCGCATGGCGAGCATATTGTCCTGCGCGCGGCGCAACTTCGCCGCCGCCACGAATTTCATGGCGCGGGTGATTTGCTGCGTGCTTTTCACCGAACGGATGCGGCGCTTTATATCCTGGGTCTGCATTATTTTTCCATTTACTGCCCGGCCGGCGGCCTGACGACGGTGGTCTCGCTGGTATCGGCGGTTTTTCGTTTGCCGCCGGAGACTTTTTCCGCATCGGAATATCCGTCGACGAATTCCTGAATCGCCTTGGAAAGCGCCTTGTCCGACTCCCCGTCGATATCCTGGCTCGATTCGATGCGTTCCAAAATCTCCTTGCGGTTTTCCCGCAAATACGCGAGAAGCGCCTGCTCGAACCCGACCACGGAGCCGACCTTGATGTCGTCCAGAAATCCCCTGGTCCCGGCATACAGCGCCACCACCTGCTCCGCGACCGACATGGGGGAATACTGCTGCTGCTTCATCAATTCGACCAGCCGCTCGCCCCGATTCAATTGCTTGAGCGTCACCGCGTCCAGGTCGGAACCGAATTGGGCGAACGCGGCAAGCTCGCGATACTGCGCCAAGTCCAGCTTGAGCGAACCGGACACTTTCTTCATCGCCTTTGTCTGCGCCGAACCGCCGACGCGGGAGACGGAAATGCCCACGTTCACCGCCGGCCTGACGCCGGAGTAAAACAGGTCCGATTCGAGGAATATCTGTCCGTCCGTAATCGAAATGACGTTCGTCGGAATATACGCGGACACGTCGCCGGCTTGCGTCTCGATAATCGGCAGCGCGGTGATCGAACCGCCGGTGCCCTTGATTTTCGCCCGTTTGGCGCCGGGCTTCGCCTGCGCTTCCCGATCCGCCGCCCACATGCCGGGAACGCCGGTATGAATTTTTTGTTCGCCCACGGCGGAGCGTTCGATCTCGTCCGGACTGCTGGCGGAAACGACGACATACTGTTCCGCCATTTTGACCGCGCGCTCGAGAAGCCGCGAGTGGAGATAGAACACGTCGCCGGGATAGGCTTCGCGTCCGGGCGGGCGGCGAAGCAGGAGGGACATTTCGCGGTACGCCCACGCGTGCTTCGACAAATCGTCGTAGACGATCAGGACGTCCCGGCCCTTGTCCATGAAGTATTCGCCGATGCTGACGCCGGTGTACGGCGCGAGATACTGTTGCGGGGCGGGTTCGGACGCGGTCGCGGTGACGATGATGGTGTAGCCGAGCGCGTTCTCGCGGCGAAGCGTCTCGATTATGCGCGACACTGTCGAGCGTTTTTGCCCAATCGCCACATAGATGCAGATAACGTCCAGCGTATCCGGGTTGCCGTCCCAGTCGCGGTTCTGGTTCAGGATCGCGTCGATGGCGAGGGCGGTTTTGCCGGTTTGGCGGTCGCCGATGATGAGTTCTCGCTGGCCGCGGCCGACCGGCGTTATCGAATCGACCGCCTTGAGTCCGGTCTGAAGCGGCTGGGTGACGGGCTGGCGTTTGACGATGCCCGGCGCTATGCGTTCGATAAGGCGCTCCTCGTCCGCCTTGTACGGGCCAAGGCCGTCCTGCGGCACGCCCAACGCGTCTATGACCCGGCCCAGCAGTTCGTCGCCGACGCCGACCTGGGAAATGCGCCCGGTGCGCTTGACCGGATCGCCTTCCTTGATTTCGGAGCCGTCGCCCAAAAGCACGCAGCCGATATTGTCTTCCTCGAGGTTGAGCGCTATTCCCATGCAGCCGCCGGGAAATTCGAGCAATTCGCCCGATTGCGCCCCGTCCAATCCGTGCACGCGGGCGATGCCGTCGCCGTTTTGCAGCACAACGCCGGTGTCGACCGCGCCGGCGACTTTGCCGAACGCCGCGATTTCCCGCCGGATAAGGGAGGAAATTTCCTCGGGTTGGATTTTGTCTTGCATCACGTTCCCCTGGTTTATTCTTTGCCGGTTCCGGCCGGTTCGGCCGCATGCGGCGCTTCCCGTCCGCATGTCGTCAGCCGATGCCGAAGCTCGTCCAGCCTGCCCTGCACCGTTCCGTCGAATGTCGTGTCGCCCACAGTGATTTTCGCGCCCGCAAGCAGCCCGGGCTGTACTTCCTGATGCAACCGCACCGTCCGGCCGAACGCGGCCGACAACGCATCGGCCAGCCGTGTTTTCTGATCGTCCGACAACGGCCTGGCCGTGCGCACGAGCGCGGTCAGTTCACCCTCCAGCTTTCCGGCCATATCCGCGTATTCGCGAACTATTTTCGGCATGAGCGCAATGCGTCCACGGCGAACGAGAAGATCAAGCAGCCCGGCCACTTCATCGCCGATGCCGATTTGCTTCATGATGCGCCCGCACACAGCCGCCTTCTCCTCGGGCGTGACCACCGGCGAATCGAGAAACGCGTACAATTCCGGAACGCTCCCGTCATGGGCATGCTGTTCCAACTGTCCGGCAATCCTGGCCAAATCGACCCGCACCCGCGAGAGCGCACCCTCGTCATGCGCCAATTCGGCAAGGCCCCGGGCATATCGCCTGGCTATGACTTCGTCGTGTGCCATTCCTGCCTCTCGTCCAAACGCACCCGGCCGATATCGGCGATCAATTCGTCAATGGCCGCGTCATGCCCGTCCTGCCCCAGGCGTTTTTCCAAAATTTTCCGCGCCCGACCGCACGCTTCGCGCGCCGCGTACTCGCTCAAATTGCCGATGCGGCGCTCCGCCTCGACCCGCAGCGCATATTCGATGCCGCCGGTTATGCTTTCCGCCTGGCGGTTCGCGTTTTCCAGCGCTTCGGTCCGGTTCCGGGCAATGGTTTTGTCGACATCGTCCCGCAGTTTTTCACCCTGCTCCTCAAGAATATTCGCGAGGGCGCGGTATTTGTCGCGGAAATCGTCCGCCTCTTCCTGCGCCTCCCGCGCTTTTCTCAGCGCTATCGCGGTTTTCTTGCCCTGCGTTCCCAAATAGTTCTGGATCGGCCGCCACAGGAACAGCCCAAGCAACAGGAAAAACCCGAACGCGTTGTACGCCGTCATCCAATACGGCCAGTTGACGGTTGAAAGATAGCTTTCCTTGTAAATGCGAATCGGCCTGGCAAAAGTCCGGTTCGAAGCGGGGCGGGACTGGTCCTCCAGAATCGCCCTGCCCAATTTCGCCGCCGTCAACAACGTCAACCGGTCACCCGAACCGACTTGCACCGTATCGTGATTTTCATCATAAAAACTGAGGTTCTCCGCCAGCCGCAACTCCGCCGGCGTTCGGTTGCCGCGCATCGCTTCCAGCGCCGCCCGCTCCAGATCGATAATGTCGGAA
>DAIPJX010000218.1:0-4135 GCA_036770065.1 Planctomycetota bacterium | reverse complement strand
CCGCCGCCGCCTGCGGCCAGCCGATAGCCAAGCACGGCAACCGGGCGGTGAGTTCGTTTTGCGGTTCCGCCGACTTTTACGCGCAACTCGGTTGCCCCCTCGCGATTTCTCCGGCGAAGGCGGAGCGCTTGCTTGCCGACACCGGGTTTGTTTTTCTTTTTGCGCCGCTGTACCACAGCGCGATGAAATACGCCGTCGCCACCCGGCGCGAACTGGCCGTCCGCACCATAATGAACATCCTCGGTCCAATCGCCAGCCCCGCCCATGCGCGCTATCAGGTGTTGGGCGTGCCGGAAGAGAAATTGCTGCGGCCGCTTGCCGAAGCCGCGATAATGCTTGGCGGCGAACGGGTGATGACGCTCAGGAGCGAGGACGGGTTGGACGAATTTTCCTGCGCCGCGCCGACGCGGTATGTCATGGCGGAAGCCGGAGGCGGGATAACCGAACATGCGTTCGACCCGGCGGAGGCGGGAATACGCGGCTTCGACTCCGACGCGCTCAAGGGCGGCACGGCCGAGGACAATGCGGCGATTGCCATGCGGCTGGCGTCGGGAGAGGAGCGGGGAGGCGTTCTGGACGCGGTGTGCCTGAATGCGGGCGCGGGGCTGTTCGTCTCGGGCAAGGCGGAGAGCATTGCTTCGGGGTATGCGAAGGCGATGGAGGCGTTCGCTTCGGGAAAAGTGAAGGCGAAGCTGGATGAGGTCATCGCCCGCGCCAACCAGCTGGTCGAACAATAGGAGGAGAGCGAAAATGGCTCGAAACATTCGCGACGATATTGTGGAAAAACGCCGAGTCCGCCTGGCGCGGCACGGAGCGGAGGAAGGCGCCGACGTGCCGAAGGAGCGCCTGGTCCCTCTCGTTCCGTTTTGCCGCGACGACGGCCTTGTCTGCGAGGTCAAGCGCAGGTCGCCCTCGAAAGGCGCGATTGCGTCCGGCCTCGACGCGGTGGAACAGGCGGGGTTGTATGTCCGGGCGGGCGTTGGGAATATTTCGGTTCTGACCGTTCCGGAAGGGTTCGGCGGCAGCCTGGACGATTTGATGGCGGTGAAGCGGGCGTATCCGGAAGTTGCCGTTATCCGGAAGGACTTTCTCGTGAACACGGCCGATATCGACGTCGCCTGGCGCGCCGGCGCGGACGCGGTGCTGCTTATCAGCGGCATGCTGGCGGCGGATGAAATGGCCGCGATGTACAGGCACGCGAAAAAACTCGGCATGGAGGCGCTGGTTGAAATTCACGACGAGGACGATCTGGCGAAAGCGCGGACGTTTTCGCCAACGCTCGTCGGCATCAACAGCCGCGATTTGACCAGCTTTCGCATTGACCCGTTGTTGCCGGTCAAGGTCAAGGCGGGGATTGACTGGAAGGCGCGGGTTATCTATGAATCGGGCGTTTCCAGTTCCGATCAGGCGGCGTTCGTCGCGTCCTCGGGTTTTTCCGGGCTTCTGATCGGAGAGGCGGTGGTGCGGCGTCCGGCGCTGGCGGGAGAAATTCTTCGCGCCATGAGGTCGGCGTCGCCTTCGCGTTTTTGGTCCGCTGTCGGCGAACGGTTGGCGCATGGCGGCGCCATGGTGAAGATTTGCGGACTGACCCGCGAGGACGATGCGCGCAAAGCGGTGGAAGCCGGGGCCGACATGCTCGGCTTTGTGTTTTGGCCCGGATCGAAACGCCGCGCCGAACCGGCGCTTCTGGAACGGTTGCGCGACATCGCGATTCCGAAGATAGCCGTCACGGTCAACCGGGCCGGTGCGGACGGCCTCGCGCCCGAGGTGGGAAAATTATTGGCGGACGGGCTGATCGACGCGGTGCAATTCCACGGCGACGAAACGCCGGACGATTGCGCCCGGCTGGCGGCGGCGGGATACAAGGCGATCCGGCCCGGGACGGTTGACGATGCGCAACGGGCGAAGGAATACAGGACGCCGCGCATACTGCTCGACGCGGCGGGCGCGTTGCCGGGCGGCAACGGCGTGCGGGTGGACGCGTCCATCCTTGAGGCGTACGACGGGCCGTTGTGGCTTGCCGGCGGGGTAACGCCCGGGAATGCGCGGGAGATTGTCCGGCGCTGGCGGCCCGAACTTGTGGATACCGCGTCGGGAGTGGAGGACGCTCCGGGAATAAAGAACAGTGCCGCAATGCACCGTCTCATAGAGGAGATACGAAATGCCTGAAAGCAAACCGGCCGATTATTTCGGCATGTACGGCGGGCGGTATGTGGGCGAAACGCTTCGCCCCGCCCTTGACAGCCTGGATCGGGAATTCGTCCGGGCCTGGAACGATTCGTCGTTTCAGGAAGAACTGCTCCTGACGCAAAAAACATTCGTGGGCAGGCCGACGCCGCTCGTGTTCGCGGAAAATGCGACGCGCCTCCTGGGCGGCGCGAAAATCTACATCAAGATGGAAGGCCTCGCGCACACGGGCGCGCACAAGATAAACAATGCGATGGGCCAGGCGCTTCTCGCAAAGCGCATGGGGAAGAAGCGCGTTATCGCCGAAACGGGCGCGGGCCAGCACGGCTACGCCACGGCCGCCGCGTGCGCGCGCCTGGGCATAGCCTGCCGCGTGTATATGGGTTCGGTCGACGTCGCCCGCCAGCGTCCCAATGTGTTCGCCATGGAGATGATGGGGGCGGAGGTGGTTCCCGTCGAGTCAGGGGCGCGCACGCTGAAGGATGCGATCAATGCGGCGCTCCGCGAATGGTCGGGCACGTTTCCCGATACGCATTACCTTGTCGGTTCCGCGCTTGGCCCGTCGCCGTTTCCCGAGATAGTCCGCCGCTTCCAGGAGGTGATTGGGCGGGAGACGAAGGAACAGATGCGCGAGGTTGGCGAAGAGATTTCGGCCATGGTCGCGTGCGTCGGCGGCGGGTCCAATTCCATCGGATTTTTCGCGCCGTTCATCGACATGGACAAACCGCGCCTCATCGGAGTCGAAGCGGGAGGCCGCGGCGCGGGCGCGGGCGAGAACGCGGTGCGCATGGCGGGCGACGCGCGGGTGGGCGTCGCGCACGGGTACAAGACGCGTTTCCTCATGGACGGGGACGGGCAGATGCGGGAGACGCATTCGATATCCGCCGGCCTGGACTATCCCGGCATTGGCCCGCAGTTGGCCGATTTGGGCGAGAGCGGCCGCATCGAGTTCACCAGCGCGAACGACGGGGAAGCGCTGGAGGCGCTCGCGTTTTTCGCGCGGAACGAAGGAATTGTTTTTGCGCTCGAATCGGCGCATGCGGCGGCGGCGGCGATGAAGCTGGCGGGAGAAATGAAACGGAACGAAGCCATTGTCGTCAACATGTCGGGGCGCGGAGACAAGGATTTGTTCATTACGGCGAAGGCTCTCGACCGTGAGCGGTGGATTGAATTTTTGAAAAGCGAGGTGGAATCATGAGCGAATGCAAATTGATGGCGCACATTGTTTGCGGCTATCCCGATATGGAAGAATCGGAGCGCGCGGCCCGGGGGCTGATTGCGGGCGGCGCGGATTATCTTGAGGTGCAATTTCCCTTTTCCGATCCGTCCGCCGACGGCCCGGTGATTGAAAAAGCGTGTCAAAAGGCGCTGGACGGCGGTTTCACGGTATCGGACGGTTTTGCCCTGATGCGGCGTCTCGCGGGCGACGTATCGATTCCGTTGTTCATCATGACCTACGGCAGTCTTGTTTTTGCCAGGGGCGTGGACGAGTTTGCACGGGAGTCGGCTGAGTCGGGGGTGAGCGGCCTGATCGTTCCCGACTTGCCGCCGGACTATGACGAGCATTTGTTCGAGGCGGGGAAAAGGCGCGGGGTGGCGGTTGTCCCGGTGATAGCGCCGGAGATTTCCGAAGAACGGCTGCGCCTTATCGGGTCGCTTGCGCCCGAGTATATTTATACGGCGCTTCGTCTCGGCATTACCGGCAGCCGGACCGCGCTTGACGAAAAAACCATTCGATACCTTGAGCGCGTGGGAGAGCTTGGAGCGAAAGTCATTGCCGGTTTCGGCGTCCGCTCCCGCGAGCAGATGCGCGCCTTGTCCGGGCATGCCCACGCGGCGGCGGTCGGATCATACTTTCTGGAACAGATCAACGCGAAAGGGCCGGACGAAGACGCCGGCCCGATTTTAAAAAAGGCGGCGCACGGCTTGAAAAACGATCTATAGGAAA